>JAENWE010000001.1 GCA_016650185.1 Vicinamibacteria bacterium
AAAGGCTAATCCAGCCCAGCTCAGGCGCACGAGCCAGAGCTCAGGCCTGGCTTCGGCGGGCATGTCGCTGCTCGTCACCACTCGCAGATTGATGTAGCCAAGCACCGGCGCGGTCAGGAACGAGAGGGTGGTGGCAAGGTCTACCATCGCGGTGAGGCGGCCGCGGAAGACGCTGGTGAGCAGCAGCGCCCCGGCGACCACAAGCAGCATAAAACCCCAATAGAGCCTGGGGGACCCCAAGCCGGAACTGAACTTCGGGACCATGAGTTCAGTCGCGTGTCGCAGCGCGCGCGGGAAGCCGTCCACCACCGTGAGCAAGGTGCTGAGCATGGTCGTAAAGGCAGCCACCACGATGATGGGACGGCTCCACCCGCCGAGGGCCTGGCTGTAGAGGCCCACGAGCTGCGCCGCGAAATCGGCTCCGCCGCCGGCGAGGGGAACGCCGCTTCCGTGGAGGATCAAGGCGCCCAGTCCAAGGAACATGATCGCCGTGACCACGGAGCCGAAGTAGCCGATGTTGAAGTCGAGCCGCGCCGCCGCGACCGTGGGCCGCCGACCCGCAGTTTTCGCCCGCTCGAGCGTCCACAGGGAATGCCAGACGGAAACGTCGACCGCCGAGGGCATCCAGCCCACGAGCGCCAGCAGGAACGCGAAACCGGTCGGATCCCAGACCGACGGTGTCGGCACGACCGCAGTCGGGCGGGAGACGGTCATCGCCAGAATCACCGCAGCCGTCGTCGAGGCGGCCAGCATCAGTACGATCACCTTCATCAGACGATCGAGCAACGCGTACCGGCCGGGGATCAGCACCAGAACGCAACCAGCGAGGAGGGCGACGCTGTAGGCGAAGGGGGACCGACCATCTCCGAAGAGCTGGGTGGCAAGGCTTCCCGTCACGAAGCCGATGGCGCCCACCACGATGAACATCGTGAAGACAGTGAGCGCGACGTACAACGGCAACGGCCACCACCCGAGGTCGCGATAACCCTCAAGCAGACTCCGACCGGTGGCGGCCGCGTAGCGCGGCCCGAACTCGAAGAAAGGGTATTTGAGGACGTGGGCCAGCACCACCACGCCGACCAGCGCGAAGCCATAGCCAGCGCCCGCACGCGTGGCCTGGACGAGGTGGGACGTGCCGATCGCCGTGCCCGCCCAGAGCAGGCCGGGGCCAAGATCCTTCCGGAAATCCGCTAGTTTCAAACGTCGTCTCCTTGGGCAGCCATCGTCAGTAGGCGTGGAGGACGCGAGCGGCGCGCTCGATCTCGCCCTGTCCGGGAAGGAATGCCGCTTCGAGCGGCGGGGCATAGGGAATCGGAGTGTCGAGGGCGCCAAGGATGCGCACCGGAGCGTCGAGGTGTTCGAAGGCCTCTTCCTGGATGACGGCAGCGAGGCTCTCGCCGATGCCACCGGTTCGCGTGTCCTCGTGGACGATGAGGACCTTGCCGCAATGCCGCGTCACGGCCATGATGGCGAACCAATCGAGGGGCGCAAGGCTGCGCAGATCAAGCACGGCGCACTCGATCCCCTCGAGGGCCAGATTCGCCGCGGCGCGCATGGCGATGTGGACGTAGGCCCCATAGGAAATGATGGCGAGGTGTGACCCGCTGCGGCGGAGGGCCGCTCGACCAAGCGGGATGGGCTCGGGCGGCTCTTCTCCAAGCCGCTGCCTGATCCGCGGATCCCGGTAAAGGCCGATGTGCTCGTAGTAGAGCACCGGGTCGGGATCGGCCACCGCGGAAGCCATGAGGGCGCGAGCATCGTGAGGCGTCGAAGGAACGACGATCTTGAGCCCCGGGACTCGATAGAACCACGCCTCCGTATTCTGGCTGTGGTACGGGCCGGCGTGGCGCAATCCCCCCCACGGCATCCGCACCACCATCGGCGCCGATCCGCCCCAGCGATAGCGGATCTTGGCCGCGTTGTTCACCAGCTGGTTGAAGCCGCAGGCCACGAAGTCGTTGAACTGCATCTCGCCGATCGGGCGTTGCCCGGCCAGCGCCGCGCCCACGCACGCCCCCAGGACCGCCCCCTCCGCGATGGGCATATTGATGAGCCGGTCGCCGAATTCCGCGAGGAGGGGACGGAGCAGCAAGAACGCGTTGCCGTATTTCCCGCCGACATCCTCGCCGCAGACAAACACCGAGGAATCCGCCCGCAGCGCATCCTGAACGCCTCGCATGACTCCTTCGAGGAAGGTGCTGCCAGCGGACTCGAACGGCGGTCCCGGGTCGAGTGGCGGCAGCGTTGGGTCCACAGGGGCGGACCGTGAGCCATCCAGCGGGTCGTGACGTTCACGCGGCGCCTCGCCGGCGAAGACGCCAATGCCGACCCTGGCCGCGTCCGGCCATGGAGCGTCTATCACGCGACGCTCCTCCGCCTCCACCAGAATCTCCGCTTCGCGGATGAAGGTTTGCAGGTCGCCGGGTCCAATGACCTCTTCCCTCTCCAGCCGTGCCGCGTAGGTCGCGATGGGATCGCGCTTGGACCAGAAGGCGTACGCCTCGGGATCCGCATAGCCGCCCTGGAACGGCGGGTAGGTCCATCCAGGCGGAGTGTCCTTGCCCACATAGAGCATGTCGTCGTGATGGGCGTGACCGCAGATGCGCATCGACACGAGTTCGATGAGGGCGGGCCCATGCCCGGCACGCGCTCGTTCGGCCGCCCAGCTGAAGGCGGCGGCGATCGCCTCGGGGTCGGTTCCATCGAGGGTGATCCCGGGGATTCCGTAGCCCGACGCTTTGTCGGCGAAAACGCGAGCGGCCGACTGCTGCCTAACCGGAGTGGAGAGGGCGGTCTGGTTGTTCTGCACACAGAAGACGCTCGGCAAGCGCCTCGCGGCGCAGAAGTTGATCGCCTCGTGCCACTCGCCAAGCGAGGTCCCGCCTTCGCCGATAAACGAAATGGCGACCTGGCCGGTGTGGCCCCGTTCGAACGCGAGGGCGAGACCCGCAACGGTCAGGGTGGGAATGCCGAGGGGCGCGGTCGCGGGCAGAATGCCCCACGACAGATCGCCCAGGTGAAAATCCCGCCCGTCCATCGGTGGCCCCGCCTTTCCCGACTGCGCGTTCAAAACCATGCGGACGGTGTCGCCGTGGGGTCGCATGGCGAGTGCGATCCCGAGATCGCGAATCATCGGGGCGACAACATCTCCAAGCCAGGCGCCATCTTCTCCACGGAAGGACGGGCCGCGGCGGAGGCCAATCCCCGCGGCGTAGATCGCCTCCTGCCCGAGCGAGCGGTAACCCTTGCCCTGAAACGAGCCCTGCTGGTAACGAATCTGGCTGCCGGTGAAGAGAGCCTTCAAGCGGTTATCCGTGGCCCGGGTCAGGATCATCCCGCGGAGGATCTCGCGGCGCTGATCGGGGGTCAGCGAAGCGGCTATCGCCTCTCGCTCGAGAAACGAATCGGCCGACGCCACTACCTCTGTCACCGCCTGGCCCCAGCGATGATCCGCGGTGACTCTCGGCGTCGTTTCGGGAAGGCCGCACGGAGCGCCGGAGGCCAACGCTCGCTCGAGACCCTCGCGAATGACGGGCCTCATGGATTCCAGAACGTCCCCCGTCGGCGCCTCACCGAACTGCGCCTTTAGCTCGGCTATCGCCGAACGTAGCGCCCCGCCGGCGAAGGGGTGCCTCTCGAGGATGAAAGCGCAGAACCGATCCAGGAGCGGGGGTCGCACCGACACCTGGGTCTCCGTCGCCGAGGAACTCGCCGCGGGTGTGTCCATCAA
>JAENWE010000002.1 GCA_016650185.1 Vicinamibacteria bacterium
CTTCAGACCACGCAGAACGATGCGGCCTTCGCGATGACGGTGGTTGGGTTTCTTTCAAAGGTCACGGATGTAGTCGGTTGCTCACCTGCTGAGGCGACTGGGCGGCTCCAGTCGCAAGGGAACCCGCTGCTAAAGTCCGCACCGATGGATGCCCCCGAACCCGCCGCACCGACCGGCAAAATCAAGCACTACTGGAAGGCGGTCGGACCATACAAGGAGGTTCTCCACAAGACCATTTCGGCAGAGCAACTCGTGGTCCTATCGAAGAAGAACCCGGCCATCCATCTCGCCTACGCGGGCCGCCAGTTCGCGATCGTGCTCGTCTGCAGCGCAATCCTGTTCCAGGATCAGCCCTGGTGGATCGAAGCGCCTCTGATCGTCTTGCAGGGTTTCACGTTCTTCAACATGACGACGCTGCTCCACGAGGTCGTCCACAGCGCCGTGTTCAAGCAGACCAAGCCCGGCGCCGAACGGGCGCTGGGCCTTCTTTACGCAATCACGAGCGGCATATCGGCCTCGCAATTCACCCGCTGGCATCTGGATCACCACGATGGTCTAGGCACCAACGACCAGGATCCGAAACGCCATTGGCTCTCTCCGAAGCGGAACAAGCGCTGGTTCAAGCTCCTCTACTGCACGCCCGCGCTGATGCCCATCTACTTCCGGGCCGCCGCTCAGGAAGCGAAGACCTATCCCGCCGCACTCCGCGCCCTGATCGCACGTGAGCGGACCGCCACGACCGTCATCCAGCTTTCCGTGGGGGCGGCGCTCTACTATTTCGGCGGCCTGGACGCCATGCTGCGCGTTTGGTTCCTGCCGTATTTCCTCGTTTTTCCCGTAGCTTTCACGCTCAATCGACTCGGCCAGCATTACAACATCGACCCGACCAACCCGCTCAAGTGGTCCACGGTAATGAAGCCCTCAGGGCTGTGGGAGTTTCTCTTCGTCTACTCGAACTACCACGCCGAGCACCACTACTTTCCCCGCGTCCCCTTCTACAACCTCCGCAAGCTGCACATGATCCTGCGGCCGATGTACGCGGATCTCGGCATCAAGCCCCACACCTACCGCGAGATCATCTGGCAGTGGTTCGTGCTGAATCGCGCCCCCCACACGAATTGGGACCTCGCGAATAGCGCGACGCCCGACTCCGGGATCTAGGCCGCGGGGGCTTTGCCGGCCAGCAGGGTACGGCGCTCTCCCACCTGCTGGCGCCACAGGGCGTAGTACAGGCCTTTCATCGCCAGCAACTCCTCGTGGGCGCCCGACTCGACCACGCGCCCCTGTTCGAGCACGTGGATCGTGTCCGCGTGCATGATGGTCGAAAGGCGGTGCGCGATCAGGACTGTCATCACGTCCTTGTGCGTGGCCACGTCGCGGATGGTCGTGGTGATTTCCTCTTCCGTGATCGAATCGAGCGACGAGGTGGCCTCGTCGAACACCAGAAGTCGCGGGCGCCGCAACAGCGCACGGGCGATCGACAGCCGCTGGCGTTCGCCGCCGGAGACCTTCACCCCGCCTTCGCCGATCACCGTATCGAGTCCCTTCTCGGCCCGGGCCAGCAGGCTGTCACAGGCCGCGCGGTTCAGGGCATCAAGACACTCCTGATCCGTGGCATCCGGCCGCACAAACTGAAGATTTTCGCGGATGGTGCCGGAGAAAAGCTGCGTCTCCTGGGTCACGAAGCCGATCTGGGAACGCAGGTTTGAAAGCTCGACATCCTTGCCGTCGTGGCCGTTGTAGATGATCCGGCCGGACTCGGGCCGATACAGTCCAACCAGCAGCTTCACCAGGGTGGTCTTTCCCGCGCCGGAGGGACCGACGAAGGCGATGGTCTTCCCTTTCGAAAGGCCGAAGGAGACTTCGGAGAGCGCCGGAGACGCGCCGGTGAGATGAGTGAAGCTCACCTTCTCGAACTCCAGCCGGTCGAGGATGAAGGGACGCACGGGGTTCTCGGGAGTCGGCTCACCGGGAAGCTTCATCAGCTTCTCAAACCGAGCGAGCGACACCTCCGCTTCACGGTAGGTGGTGATGACGTTCCCCAGCTCCTGCAGGGGCCCGAAGATGAAGAACGAATAGATCCACAGGGCGAAGAACTGTCCGACCGAGATCGCGCGCGCGTAGATGAGATAGAGCATCAGAAACAGAATGCTGGTGCGAAGCGCATTGACGACCGTGCCCTGGATGAAGGACAGACTGCGCAGATACCGCACCTTTTTCAGCTCGAGAACCAGAATCTTCTGGGTGGTGGCGTTCAGGCGTCCGATTTCCTGAGACGCCAAACCCAGGCTCTTGACCAGTTCGATATTCCGTAACGACTCCGTGGTAGAGCCGGCAAGGGCGGTGGTCTCGGCCACGATGTCCTTCTGCACCGCCTTGATCCTCTTCGAGAGAACGGACACCAGACCACCCAGGATGGGGATAGTCAGGAAGTAGACGGGTGCGATGACCCAATACACGCTCAGGGCGTACAGCATGACGAAGACCACGCCGATGAGGGTCTGATAGAGAATATTGACCGCGGTCGAGATCAGCTTCTCGACGTCGGTCCTCACCTTCTGAAGCACGCCGAGGGTCTCCCCGCTCCTCTGATCCTCGAAGAGCTGGTACGGGAGGTTCAGCGAATGCCGGACCCCATCTGCGTAGATGGCGGCGCCCACCCGCTGGGTCACCACGTTGATGAAGTAGTCCTGAAAGTTCTTGGCCACGCGGGATACGAAGGCCACGCCCACCGCCGCCGCCAGCAGGGTCAGGACTCCGCGAAGGAAGGACCCGCGGTCGAGCTCCGCATACTTGGTGGCGTATTCGTCGATCACGTGTCGGAAAATGAGCGGATCGAGAAGAGAGAAGATCTGGTTAACCGCCGCGAGGAACAGCGCGAAAGCCACGATCCCGCGGTGGGGTTTCAGATACGTCCAGAGGATGTTCAAGGTCCGCGGATTCTACTAGTCCGGTATTTGGAGGGACGCCTTGGGCTCCTGGGTGGCGTAGCCTTCACCGATGAGATTCGCGATCATCGGATCGGGCGGGGTCGGGGGGTATTTCGGCGGGAGGCTCGCCCAGGCCGGACATGACGTGACGTTTCTGGCCCGAGGCGCCCATCTCGTCGCGATCCGCGACCGCGGTCTTCGCGTGGAGAGCACGGAGGGCGATTTCCTGATCCCCAAGGCCAGGGCGGCGGGAAGCCTGGAGGACATGCCTCCCGCGGACATCCTCATCCTGGCGGTCAAGACTTGGCAGGTGCGAGAGATGGCCCCCTTGCTCCCTCCCCTGCTTCTCGACGACAGCGCGGTTCTGACCCTGCAAAACGGGGTGGAAGCGCCGGACGAGGTCGCGCAGGCGTGCGGAGCCTCGCGGGTCATCGCGGGAGTGTGCCGACTCATGAGCTACGTGGCCGAACCTGGTCTGATCCGCCACGCGGGGGTCACACCGCGGGTGGAATTCGGTGAGCTTCGGGGCGGCCGATCAGCCCGAACCGAAGCCTTGCAGGCCGTACTCGGCGGCTGCCAGGGCGTGGCCTCGGCGATTTCGGACGATATTCAAGCGGCGCTGTGGGAGAAGTTCCTCTTCATCGCTCCCTTCAGCGCCGTGGGCGCGGTCACCGGAAAGCCGGCTGGGATCTGGCGCCACGTTCCGCAATCGCGCGCGCTTCTGGTCGCGGCCATGGACGAGGTTGTCCGGCTGGCCCAGACCCGCGGTGTCGCCCTCGCTCAGGATGCGGTCAGTCGGACCCTGGGCTTCATCGATCGCCTCCCCGACGAGGCCACCGCATCCATGCAACGCGACCTGCTTGCGGGAAAGCCCTCGGAACTCGAGGCGCAGACTGGCGCAATCGTCCGGCTGGCCGCCGCGTCCGCTGTCCCGACGCCCGCCAACGCCTTCCTCTACGCGGCTCTGCTGCCCGCGGAACGCCAGGCCCGCGATCAATAGGTCGTATCATTGGTCCTCTCCCAGACGTTCCCATCATTCAGTTGGCCATTTTCTGAGATACCCGAGGACTCTTTCGTGAGGATCAAGGGCACATCCATCGCGTCGTTTCTAGGTTTCCTGGAGGCTGAGTACGGCGCGTCGAGGACCAGGGAATTCACCGCGTCCCTGGAGCCAGGTCTTCGCAAACGCTGCGAGGGCCTGGTTCTGGCGTCGGCCTTCTACCCGGTGGAAGAACTCGACTCACTGGCCACGCTGGCACGCGACTACTTCGCCGCCGATGCCTCGTTCTTCGAGCGATCCGGAGCCTACAACGCCGCCTTCGGCCTGGCGGGGGTCCATCAGGTGCTGCTGGCCCGACCCACGCCTTTGGACTTCCTGCGGGCCGCGGAGCGCGCATGGAGACAGTTTGTCGATGAAGGCGGCGTCGATGTCAACCTGGTCGGAGAAGGCAAGGTCCGACTGCGGTTCGAAGCGGTACCAGGATCCGAGGTCCGGTGCGCGCGCCAGACAGGCTTCCTGACCAGATCGTTGGAACTCGCAGGCGCGCAGAAGCTCTCGGTGAGCAAAGCCACATGCACCCTGAAGGGCGACCCGTTCTGCGAGTGGAACGTCATCTGGGACGCCGAGGCGTCGCCTAAGCCGCAGAGTTACACCACCGCCATCCGGCGGCCATCTAGTCTTCAATAGCTACTTCGAGCCGTCCGGGCCCTCGAATTTGAGCGACGCGGAGTTGATGCAATAGCGACGCCCGCCCGAAGCCTTCGGGCCGTCCGGAAACAGGTGTCCGAGGTGAGTGTCGCATTGGGCGCAGTGGACTTCGGTTCGGGTCATCAGGAACTTCCGGTCGGTCTCCGTCCCGACGTGCGTCTCATCCACGGGCTTCGTGAAACTGGGCCAGCCGGTGCCGGAGTCGAACTTGTCGTTCGAATCGAAAAGCTCCGCGCCACACCCGATGCAGCGGTAAGTGCCCTGATCGTGATTGTCCCAGTACGCGCCCGTAAAGGCGCGCTCGGTGCCCTTCTCGCGTGCGACGTGAAACTGTTGGGGGGTGAGCATGGCCGCCCACTCTTCCTTTGTCCTGTTGATTTTCTTGTCTTCAGCCATACGAGGAAGACTATCTCGGGATGGTGGTCGAGGTCGAACCCTCGAAGGGTGTGAAACGAGAGCATCGATGTGGACTGCTAGCCTTCTCACGGTTTCATCGGAGGTCCACGTTCATGAGGAAGTCATCAGTCCAAGGCCACCCTTCGCGACGAAGGTTCATCGGAGCCACGGTCGGAGTCCTGGCGCTGCCTTCCGCGGCCACGAACGCGGAAGCATCGCCGGCCATCTCCCCGGTCGAGGCCGCCAAAGCGGCCCAGCCCCCCATCGACGTGGCCACCCTCGAAATTGCCCAGAAGGTGGCCGCGGTCGAACAGAGTCATGAAGCTCTCGGCAAGGCCATTCCCATGGTCAATCGCTATCGCGATCATATCGAGGCGATCCGCGCCGTCGGCCTGGCATCCAATGTCGAGCCCGCATTCGCATTCAACCCGCGGCGACGTCGACGACTTTCGGCCGCCCAAGTGGGCTCGGCGGCGCCATCCAGGAGGCAGGTCGGGAAGATTCCAGGGCCCTCATCCGATCTCGATATCGCGTTCGCGGACACGTCACGTCTGCAATTGTGGCTGGCCGCGGGTCAGGTCACCAGCGAGCAGTTGGTGAACCTCGCAGTGGATCGCTTGAAGCGCCACGACGCGACGCTTTCGTGCGTCGTCACCCTGACCGACCGACGCTCTCTCGCCGAAGCCCGCCAGGCCGACGCCGGACGAAAGCGAGGCGGCCAGGTCCAGGGACTTCGTGGAATTCCGTATGGGGCGAAGGACCTGTTCGACTCCGCGGGTATCCGTACACAATGGGGCGCCCGCCCTTATCTCGAACGGCCGGTTCCGAAGTCGGACTCCACCGCTCTGGCCCGTCTCAAGGACGCGGGCGCCTGCCTCACCGCCAAACTTTCAACCGGGGAACTCGCGATCGGGGATTCGTGGGCCGGCGAAGCTCGGTCCCAGGACGGGCTCCCGCTCTCGGGCGAGGGCGAGGGCGTCAAGGGCCACAAGACGAAGAACCCGTGGGACCCTACGGCCGGCGCCAGCGGCTCGTCGGCGGGCCCGGCCGCGGCCGTGGCTGCTGGCCTTGTTCCCTTCGCTCTCGGTACCGAGACCGGAGGATCGATCGTATCGCCAGCCAGCACCTGCGGTGTGGTCGGACTGCGTCCCACCTACGGGAGAGTCAGCCGCGCAGGCGTCATGACCCTTCGGTGGACGCTCGACAAAGTCGGCGTGATCGCCCGATCCGTGGCGGACTGCGGGGCCGTCCTGCAGGCCATTCATGGGCCAGACGGCCTGGATGGCACGGTCACCGCCGAACCCTTCCGTTGGAATCCGGCGTTGGCCGGAAGCGTTCGCGGCCTTCGGCTGGGCGTGGTGGAGAGCGAACTGTTCGCGTCCGACTCCACCGTCACGGAGAAGGAGCGCGCTCAATCCGAAAAGCTTCGCCCGATATTCGAAGCCGCCGTGGACGTCTACCGCAGGGCCGGCTTCGAGATCGTGCCGGTCACGCTGCCGCCCTTCCCCGCAGGCGCTCTCTACGCCATACACAACGCAGAAGCCGGGGCGATGTTCGACGAGATCACGCGCACCGGCGCCATCGATACCCTCGAAGGCCAGGGGCCCACCGATCGGTCCAGTCAGCTTCGCGCGTCCCGGTTCATTCCCGCGGTCGACTACATTCAGGCTCAACGCGTTCGCACGCTGATGATCAACGCCCTCGAAGATCTATTCGATCGGATCGATCTCTTTCTGACCGCGCCTTCATCGGACAGCGTGAGCATGACGAACCTCACCGGACATCCGGCCTTGGTTCTTCCCGCGGGCTTCGTGATCTCCGACGGAGGTCTCGAGATGCCCAGGAACATCATGCTGACCGGACGCCTCGACGACGAAGCCACGCTTCTCGACGCCGGCCTCGCCTTCGAGAGGCAGACCCCCTGGCACGCGAGGCGGCCTCCGCTTTTCTCCTGAGCCGGGTGGCGTTGAGCTACGAACGCGGCCGGAATCCGGCCAGACGTCGTTCGGCTTCGTCGAAGGTCTCCATCTTTTTCGAGAACGCGAAGCGGACCTGGGTCCGCCCCTTCTCGGGGTCCTGATAGAAGGACGATCCTGGGACCACGGCGACGCCGACCTCCCTCACCAGGTGCGTCGCGAACTCCACGTCATGCGAGTAACCGACGGGCCGCGTGTCCACCATGGTGTAGTAGGCCCCTCCCGGTTTGTACACGGTGAAACCGCAGGCGTCGAGAATCCCCAGCATCCGCGCGCGGCGCTCCGCATACCTGGCGTTCAAGTCGTCGTAGTACGAGAGGGGCAGGGCAAGAGCGAGAGCCCCCGCCTCCTGCAGAGGCGCCGCCGCACCCACGGTCAGGAAGTCGTGGACCTTGCGGATGGCTCCGGTGATCCATTCGGGCGCGATGGTCCAGCCCACGCGCCATCCGGTGACGCTGTAGGTCTTGCTCATGCTGTTGATGGTGATCGTCCGGTCCTTCATCCCCGGCAGCGTCGCCATCGGGATGTGGATATTCCCGTCGTACAGGATGTGCTCGTAGATCTCGTCGGTGACCGCCACCACGTCGAATTCCTGACACAAAGAGGCGACTTGGGTCAGTTCTGCGCGAGAGAACACCTTCCCCGTCGGATTGTGCGGCGAGTTCATGATGATCGCGCGGGTCTTGCTGGAAAAAGCGGCCCTCAGCTCGGCCGGATCGAAGGACCAGTCGGGCGTCCGGAGGGTGACGAACTTCGGCACCGCGCCGGCCAGGATCGCGTCCGGTCCGTAGTTTTCGTAGAACGGCTCGAACGTGACCACTTCGTCGCCCGGGTTGAGCAGCGCCATCAACGAAGCCACCATGGCCTCGGTGCCGCCGCAGCAGACGGTCACTTCCTTGTCGGGATCGACGGGCACACCGTAGGAACGCTCGAACTTGGCCGCGATGGCCTGGCGCAAGTTGGGCGCGCCCCAGGTCACTGCGTACTGGTTGAGGTTGGCGGAAATGGCCCGGCAGGCGGCGTCTTTCAGTTCTTCGGGAGCCGGGAAATCGGGAAAGCCCTGCGAAAGATTGACCGCGCCATGTGCGTTGGCCAGCCGGGTCATCTCCCGAATGACGGATTCGGTGAAGCGAGCCGCCTTGTCTGATGTGGACCTGTTCATGAGCGACGGGCCGTCCTTTCAATAGGCGATGGTTCGCGGCACGAGGGATTTTGGGGGGGACCGGACCTTCTCGTTCACCGCGCCGACACGCTGGCCGCGGGCTTCGCGGGAGGCAACGGCGTTCGATCTGGCGACGAGACCGGACTCTCGGGAGTGGGAACCCCGGTCGGCGAGGGCGTGATGCCCTCGGAGTTCGGCTCTTCTTCGACCAGAAAGCTCGGATCGTCCCGGCGAAGGGCGCGGGTCAGGTCGAGATGCCCGGGCTTCGGCGCCTTGCCGTCGACCAGGATGACGACCCGGCGGACCGCCGAGAAGTTGTCCGTGATCGTGGTGACGATCCCCTGCACCAGAACCCGTTCCTCCTCGGCGCCCACCCCGCGGCCCTGCTCGAGTTCTGGCGAGAAGTCGACATAGGCTGTGCCGTTCGGAGCGTAGGCCACATCCAGCACGGATGTTCCCTCCGGCAGAAGGGCGGGCAGTTCCGGAGAACTCACGGCAAGCTCAGATACCACGGCCCGGATCTGTGGGACGACACCCCTGAGGTACGGGATTTCGCGTTCGGCCCGCCCAAGACCGGGCATCCCGGGAAGTCGGGTGTGCAGAATGACCTTAAGGGTCGACCCCGGAACCTCCGGCGGCTCGGAAGCGGCACCGGCGTTGGCGGCAGCGGTAGGTCCTCCCTCCCCCTCCTCCGCACTGTCTGGAATCTCGCCTCGAAGGACCTTCGACCACCAGGGCGAGGTCGCGGGAATGATGAATGTCAAGGTGGCGAGGAAGAGCGTCCACCACGCCCATCGAGGGAAGCCCCGCGCGGACGGCGTCTCATCGCTCACGTTGCCACGAACGCTCAAGGATTCGCGCGAAGGGCGGCGATGAACCGGCCGAGGCCCTGAACAAGCGCATTCGTGAGGCGCACCTGATGCGCCTCCGAGAAGAGCAGCTTTTCCTCTTCGGGATTCGTGATGAAGCCGACCTCCACGAGAGCCGCGGGCATGGTGGCGCCGACCAGCACCCGGAAGGGCGCCTGCTTCACCCCCCTGGACCGGGAGAGGGCGGCCTCAGCGATCTCACCGTGAATATTCCCCGCGAGCCTCGATGACGCCTCCAACTGAGCGGCCTGAGCCATGTCCCAGAGAATCAGCCCGACATCCTTGTCGTTTCCTCGAGTCCTCTCCGTGATCTCCCCTTCCTGCATGGCGATCCGGCGGGCCTCGTCGTCCGCCGCGGTGTAGGACAAGAAGAACACCTCGGTGCCCTTCGCCGAGGCGGCGCGGGAACCGTTCGCGTGAAGAGAAATAAAGATGTCAGCATTGAAATTGTTGGCGATGGCGGCCCGCTCGTCGAGCGGAACCTCCATGTCGTTGTCGCGGGTCAGATAGGCCTGAACCGAAAGGGAGTCCACCGCGGCCGCGCGTAGCCGTCGCGCGAGGGCGAGAGTTACGTCCTTCTCCAGTTTTCCGCCCGGGCCCCGCGCACCCCCATCATCGCCGCCGTGGCCGGGATCAATCACCAGGACGATAGGCTTCTGGAATCCCGTGCCGAGGGCGACCGACTTCCCTGGCGCGGGCCGGCCGGTCGGCCCTTCCGGTCCTCCTGGAACCGGCCAGGCGCCGGCGATCGGAGGGGTGTCAAACAAAAGCCCGACGTGCTGCGAGTCGCGCTCGGAGGTCTTCACTGAACCAAACCGGTCGCCGAGATCGAAGGTGAGCCGGGGCGGTGATGCCCGTTCGAATCGGGCCGAGACCACGATCCTCCCCGGAAGAGCCTCGGCAACGAAGTCCGTCTCCATCACGTCGGCTTGGAAAATCACCACCACGCGGTTCGGTTCCTTCCGGATTTCGTAGGGAACCGGCTTGCTCAGTTCGATCGTGCTTTCAACGCTCGCAACGCTGACCAGATTCACGAGACGCAGACGAGGCGCGTCGTAGGCGCCGATGACCAGGGCCCGATAGGCCGTCCGATAGGTGGCGGTCTGGCCCAAAGCGGCCCCCAAAACTATGGCCGCGGACGGAGCCGAGACGTAGGTTCTTTCGCCGACTACGCGCACCGGCGCGGCCAGCGCTCGCAACTGCCCGGCCACGCTGAACAGGCTCTTGCCGTTTTCGAGCGTCACTTCTCGCCCGCCCGATCTAAGCGTGACCTTGGCGTCTCTGCCGGCCCGGGAGAAGGAGACGTCGAGACCCTTCGCGGCCTCCTCCAGCGCGACTTCAGCGCCCCCGGGGCCGTCGATGACCAGCACGACGGTACGATGGGCGCCGCCGGCGGAGAGGACCACGATCTCGTCCGCCGCGTCTCCTGTCGAGGTCAGGAGGGCCGGCATCGAGGCGGCCAGGAAAGCGAGGGGCAGATGGACTCTCAAGGCTCGAACTGGCGCCTGGTTGGAGAGAGCGACTCAGGGCTCGCGATGAACACTGTCGGGACTGAAAGCGGGAAGACAGACCGCGATGTATTCAGCGCCGTCCTTTCCCGGAGAGGAATAGCGCACCCATTCGCCCCGTTCGGTGATGATGGCCTGGCCCGCCGACACGTCCACGGAACCACCCTGGTGGTCAACCCTAAGCATCCCGCCGAGGACCAGAGTGTACTCATCAAACTCCGGGGTCTGCTTGGGCTCGGTCCATCCGCAGGGCGACTTCATGTGGGCCACACTCACCGAAGGGGTGCCGGAATTAACCCGGCCGACGTACTCACGGATGATCTTCGGAGGCTCGCCGGCCGCCTCTATCTGAGTGGGTTTGGAGATGAGTTTGGGCATGGACTCTAGCCGCCTACTCTATCCAAGTTGCTCGTCGAACCTGCGTCCCTGATCGAGTCTAGGTAGGTCTCGGTCTCGACCGAGGCGCCGAGCGACTTCAGCCGTTCGACCAGGCCTTCGTACCCTCGCTCCACCGTTTCGAGCGGAGAGATCCGGCTTTCGCCGTCCGCGGCCAGGGCGGCGGTGATCAAGGCCATACCCGAGCGAATGTCCCGGCTGTCGAGCGAACGCCCGCGCAGCCTCCGCGGTCCATTGATCAGGATTCGATGGGGATCGCACAAGAAGAGGTCCGCGCCCATGCCCGATAGCTGGTCGAGGGCAAAGAGCCGAAGTTCGTAAAGCCAGTCGTGGATGAGGGTGGCCCCCGACGCCTGGGTGGCAAGGACGGTCACCAGGCTGACCATGTCACTCGGGAAGCCAGGCCACAGTCCGGTGGTGACGCGATGCGCCGCGCGCAACTGGCTCGGCCGCACCTCCAACTCCTCTCCGTTCATGCGACCGTCCAAGCCGAATTGCCGCAGGACGGCGACCACCGGTTCGAGATCCTCGCTCGATGCTCCTTGAATGAATACGTGCCCGCGGGTCATCGCCCCCACCACCGCGAAACTCCCGGCTTCGATGAAATCGCCGGCGATCCGGTGGGTGACTCCCCGCAGCTTCATGGCCCCGGTGATGCGAAGAGTCGGAGACCCAATGCCTTCCACCTCGGCTCCCATCTTCGATAGAAAGCGGCCGAGTTCGCTCACGTGAGGCTCGCAGGCGGCGTGACGGATCTCGGTCGTGCCCCGGGCCAAAGCCGCGGCCAGAAGCGCCATCTCGGTGGCGGTCACCGAGGCCTCGAGCATGTAGAAAGAGGACGCCTTGAGGCCCTCGGGCGCTTCGAATCCCCCCTTATCACGTGGCCGCGCGCCCAACTCCCGCAGCGCGGCATGATGCTGATTGAGATTACGGCGTGAGGGGAAATCCCCGCCGGGAGCGCCCAGAATCGCCTCGCCTCTTCGGGCCAGGAGCGGACCGAGAAGAAGGACGGAGCCACGCAGGCGAGCCACGAGATCGGCCCGCGGCTCCGTCGAGGTGATGACCTCGGCGCGAATTCGCAGAGTCGACGCGCCTTCCCACACCACCGAAGCGCCGAGGTGCCGGAGCAGCTCCGCCATGACTTCGACATCCCGGATATGCGGGACGTTCTCGAGGACACACTCCTCGGCGGTCAGGAGACAGGCCGCGATCACGGGCAGGGCCGCGTTCTTGTTCCCCCCCACCCGGACCCGACCATTAAGCACCTTGCCGCCGTTGACCACCAGGGTTGTCATTCGTTCACTTTCCTCAATCGGGCTGGAAATCGCCAAGGCGGACTATCTCTTCGCGCAGTTCGATCCCGAAAGCATCCATCACCCGTCGCCGGGCTTCGTGGATCAGCCAGACGACGTCGGCGGCGCGAGCGCCCCCTTCGTTGACAAAGAAGTTCGCGTGCACCGGCGAGATGCGGGCTCCGCCCCGGCGTTCGCCCTTCAAGCCAACGCGATCGATCAACGCGCCCGCGGAGCATGGCACGTCCCCGGGCAGTCGTACGCATTCGGCCTCTGGATTCTGAAAGATGCAGCCGGCGCTCCGAAGGGACAGAGGCTGGGTTCGCTTTCTGAAGGTCAGGGATTCTTTGGCCGTCGTTCTCAGGGTGAGCGGGTCATCCTCGTGGACGCGAATCTCCACCCAGAGGAGCGCCTCGCCGGTGGTCTGCAATCGGCTGACGTCGTAGGCGAAACCGAGGGATTCGACCGGTTCCACCCGAAAGTGACCGCCGCGGTCCAACAGGCACGCCCGGACCACCACCTCCGACATGAGTCGACCCTGAAAGTGGGCGTTCCCGTATACCGCCCCACCCAAAGTGCCTGGAGTCCCCGCCCACGCCTCGAATCCCCCCAGGCCGTGGCCGATGCACCAGCGCACCAGACCATTCACACTCACCCCGGCCTCGCCACGGACCAGGTCCGGCGCTTCGCGCGTGATCTGCCCACCGCGAAACCGGAGGAGCGCGCCGCGCACGCCCAGATCACTCACCAGAACGTTGGAGCCGCCTCCGAGAAACGTGAGGTCCGTGCCTTCCTGCCGAATCCGCGCGCAGGCGGCCACCGCGGCGTCCGCGCCAGAGACATCCAGGACGACATCTGCCGGACCACCGATCCCGAACGTGGTCAGATCGGCGCAAGCGACATCTCGGCGCGGCTCGCCCGGCTCAGTCACGTCGTACCTTCACGTACGAGGGATTCTAGCCCGGGCTATCCGGACGCCTCGGTCACGACGCCTTGGATCGGTTAGTCGCGGGAGCGCGCCTCCGTGATATTGACGTTTCCTTCGCGCGTCGCTTCTGCTTGAGGATCTTCTGGGTCGCCTCCTGCACCGCGCCCCGCGCGTTGTTCGCTGTCCCATCGGCCGCGAACTCTCCGCTTCGGGCGTGAATCCGGCAGCGCGCCTCCACTTCCTGCGGCTTGGAGACGATCTTCCACTCGATCCGGTGGATTCTCTGGAAGACGTGGCCGAGCGCCATCTCACTCTTGTGGAGCTCCGCCCGGTCTGAAGCGGTGAGATCGATGTCTCGAGAACGCAGAATGACAACAGAGTTGCGAACACTGTCTGGACGGTCGGTCAAGTTTTTCACGGATGCCCTCCTTGAGAGTGAAGTCTGACCACCATAACCGGGCAGGAGGCATCGCGGAGAATCTGTTCCGCGGTGCTGCCCAGCAACATCCGGCGCAAGCCGGTTCGCCCTTCGGTACCAATGACGAGAAGTCGAGCCCCGAGTCTTCGGGCGCACCCCACCACCTGCACGGACGGGATGCCCTGCTCCACCAGGCACTGTCCCTTGAGGCCCAGGCGCGTCATCGCGGAGACGAGGCTATCCCGGGCCGCCTCCCGCAGTGAGAGAAGGTCCGAAGCGCTCAGACCGTAGGAAAGGCCAAGCCCCGCGCCGTCCGGCGAGGGCAGCGGCACCGTGGGAAGCTCGGCGACGTGCAGTACGGTGAGGTCCTCCCCGACCGCGGACGCCAGAAAGGCTCCGGCAGCAATGGCCGGAAAACCAGGATCGGAAAGGTCGCTCGCGACCAGAACCGGGCCCCGCTCGGGCCCTGGTCGCACCAGCAGCACCGGGCTGTGGGCGTGTTGCACCACGCGCAGGGCTACTGAACCGAGAAGTCCGATCGATGTGTCTTCCCCGCCCGCCCCAACCACCACCAGATCGGCGCCCATTTCCTCGGCCACAGCCACGATAACCGCGGCGGGTGAGCCAACGTCGACGCGGATATCCAGCTCGGCGCTCGCTCGTACGGTCAACTTCGTCACGCGCTCGGCCACGGCGTCGGCCAATCGCCGCGACAATTCCGGAAGCTCCGTGAACGCCTTATGGGCGAATTGGGGAAACAGGACGTGCATTCGTGACGGGTCGGGAATGGCGTGCACGAATGCCAGAGACGCGTCATGGCGGCGCGCCCAGGCGTCCGCCTCAACCACCGCTCGGTCACCACCGGCGCGGAGGTCGGTAGCGCACAGGATCAGGCGAGGGCTTTTCATGGACTCTCCTTTGATCTCTAC
>JAENWE010000003.1 GCA_016650185.1 Vicinamibacteria bacterium
GCCGACCCGGTCGGAAGCACACGGTGATAGCCGAGAATCAGCGGCCGGGTCGCCCGACCGGACATGCGGCCCAGAAGGCCAAAGGCCCCCGTTCGACTGAGGCCATGGGCGACCACGGACCTAGCAACTCGGCGCAGCATGGGTTCCTCCAATCCGTCTGCGGAAAGGGCGCGCCGTCCAAATGTTCTTGAGGCCGCGCTTGACGTCCCGTAGTCCCTCGACTGCGGTCGACCCGCTCCACAAAGTTCTCCCCAAGGCGCTCGGCGGAAAGGTCACGACCCGGCTGAGACTCCTCGACTCGGAAGCCCAGTGAAACTTGTAGGGTTCCACCCCGTGAAGGAGATCGAACTCGCGGGCGCCCTCCCCGATGGCGCTCTTGATGGCAAGCCCCAGGGCGACGAGGCCGACGCTCAGTTTCGAAAAGCGTGGATCGAACCCGGACTGATAGAAGGAGAACACAGAGCCGTGGCGGAAAGCGTAAAGGGTCGCGGCCGGCGCGCCATCCAGCCAGAGAACGAAGAGCCGGAGCCAGCCACGCTCCAGGGCGAGGGTAGAAAATTCCTCGTGGAATTCCTGAACCCCTTGCCCCACTAGCCCATCACCGCCGCGCCCCTCCCAGCGGAGCCGATGCAGCTCGAACAGCATCTTCAGGACCTCAGCCCGCCGCGCTGGTGAGGAAGCGCACTCGAAGGCGAAGCCGGGGCTCGACTCGAGCTTCCGAAGCCTACGTTGGAAGTTGTAGCGGTGCTGTGACCCGAGACCAGCGAGGTAGGCCTCAAAGGAGAGGCCACGGAGGTCGATGAAGAGGGCCCGATGGGTTCTCCTCGCGCGAATCGAACAACCGGAGCGGCGCAGGGCGGAGGCCATCCTTCGACTCGCGCTTGAAGCGAGGACTTGACGCAGATCCATGACCGCAGCGCCCCGGACGACGTGATCGGTGAGGGTCTGAAGCGTCTCCGCCTCTTCCCCACGCCGGATGATCATATCGAGGTAGTCGGAGCCCACACGGCCCGTGCCTAGAAACTCCAGGGTCGAAAGACCGAGCCAGCGGTTTCGGCTGGCCGCAAACGGAGCGATGGCCACAAGTTCTCCGGCCCGACGCACGGTGAGGAGGGCGAGACGCCGGTCTCCGGCCAGATGCCTCCACCACGAGTGCAGCCATTCCCAGGTGAGGAATACGGTGTTGGACCGGCTCTCCGCGAGCAACTGGCTCCACGGACCTCGCATCGCAGTGAAGGTGGCCGGATCGCTCACGGTCTCGACCCGGAGCGACGTGCCGGGTGCCTCGGCCGGAGGCACCTTCGAATGAACGGCGGCGATCAAGGCAAGGGTCTCGGCGGTCATCGCCACTCCTTGTCTCCGTAGGGTGAATCCGGCGGAGACAAACGCGCATCGCCTTCTTGTCCTCCTTCGAGCGCCGGCGCCCGGTCACGGGCCCTGACCAGAAGGCGCTCGTACAACTGCTCCGTGTTGCGGACCGCGGCCTCGAGGGAAAAGTGTTCGCCCACCCGACCACGCGCACGCTCGCCCATCGTGCGCCCCCACAAAGGGTCGGCGAGCAAGGAACCGATGGCCTGGGCCAGGGCCACGGCATCCCGCGGCGGAACCATGATTCCGGTCACCCCGTCCTCCACCAACTCGGGCGTGCCGCCCACCTGAGTGGCGACGATCGGCACCCCGGCCGCCATGGCCTCGAGGACCACGTTGGACAGCCCTTCAGCCAGGGAGGGCAGAACCGACACGGTCACTTCGGAGAGAAGCTCGGCAACGTCGCTGCGGAAGCCGCTGAACACCACGCGATCTCCAAGGCCCAAAGAGGCGGCGAGAGTTTCGAGTTCCTTGCGATAGGCCTCGGAAATGCTGTCCCCCACGATCAGGAAACGCGCGTCCTCGAAGCGGGCGGCGAGAAGTGCGGCGGCCTGCAGGAAGTACTCGATCCCTTTCAGCCGATTCAGCCGGGCGAAGACCGCCACCACGGGCGCCTCCAAAGGCAAACCCAACCCTGGCCGCACTCCTACGGTCCCGGGACCGGTCGCGAAGCGAGACACATCGATTCCGTTCCGGATCACGCTGATGCGCGCAGGGTCGTA
>JAENWE010000004.1 GCA_016650185.1 Vicinamibacteria bacterium
CTTCCTTGGCCTTCTTCTGAATGGGCATGGTGGCATGAGAGACAGTGGCGCCGGCGAGAAGAACGCAGGCGGTGAGGACACCGGCAAGAGGCTTATTCATGGTTTTCATTCCTTATCGCTGAAGGGGCGCGACCCGGCCCCTACTTCTTGGTTTCGACGAATTCCTTGAGCCAGGCCACGTCGACTTCCTTGGCCTTCTTCTCTTCCTTCATCTTGACGAGGAAAGTGCCTCGTTCGTTGTGGGTGACCGACTTTCCCTTGACCGGAATCTTCTCGTTGTGGCAGTAGAGACAGTTGGTCGCCGGGTAGGCCGCCGCCTTGGCCTCCTTCTGGATCTTCATGGTGGCATGGGAGGGGGCCACGCTCACCAGGAGGGCGAAGGCGGTGAGGATTCCGATGAGGGGCTTGTTCATTGGCTCAATTCATCCTTTGGGTCAGGGGAAACGGAAGGGAAACGACTTCGACCAGTCTCACCAATGGTAAGTGACACGGACATACGCGACCTTCGCGGTGTAGTCCCCGTCGACGGCGGCGAGGAAGAAGGAGGCAGGGATGTAGCTCGTCACCCCGGTGGATTGGGCGTCGTTGACCTTGTAGTCCTCGATCCAGCCGCCCAGAGAGAGTGCCCAGTCGGGCGCGAACTGGTATTTCGCTTCCGCTGAGAATGTGCCGATCTTCGTGTCGTCGAACAGCGGGATGCTCTGAACCCCCCCGGTGCTGAGGCGGGCGTTGGCCGGCGCCCCGCCCAGAGGCGCGAAGATCGCATTGTTCCCATTGACCTTCTGATACCGGCCCTGGAGATTGAGGAACCACTTGTCGGGCACGAGGGTGAACTCGGCGCCCACGCCCATCGAGTTGGTCTTGTCGTCGACGGAGGACGTCCAGTTATCAACCGGGTTGTTGGAGGGGGTGGCTCCGCTCTGACGGCCCGCCTGCAGGTTCTTGAGCTTCTCGTAGGTGTAGAACGCGTACAGATTCGCGTTCTCGCTGGCCACGAAGTCGAGATCGAGGGACACGGTATCAAAATCGGCGCTCTGGAGGCCGAACAGGCTTTCCTTGTAGTCATCCTTGGTGCGGAGATATCCGACCGAGAAGGTCACCTTGTCGTTGGGAGAAATCGAGGCTTGAGCGCCGATTCGTTCGATGTCCTTCTTGGACTGGTCGTAGCGGAGATTGCAGACCGTACCCGAGGGACAAAGCGGCTGCCCGTTGGTTTGAATGGTGCCAGGTTCCACGGCCAGGAGGTTCGCTGGTTCCCCCGGCTGCTGGAAGGAGGCGTCCTCGGACTTTTCGATTTCGAGACCATCGAAATCGCGGGAGGCCATCTCGTAGCTGCCGCGGAAGACGAGCCAGTCGGAAGTGTGAAGGACCGCGGCGATGCTGGCCCCGGTCTCCTTGGTGTCCTCGGTCTCCCGGAACGTGCGCTCCATCTTGATGTGCTTGAGACCGCCCTGCAAGGAGAGGTCGCCGAATCGGTAGCCGATGGTGGCGTCGAACTGATCATTCTTGTAGCCGTAGGGAACGCTGATCCGGGGGAGGTCCTCCCAGACTCCGTCGAAGCGAACGTAGCCGGGGAACGACAGCCGCGGCGTCTTGTTGTCCATCTCGTACGACCGGTAGCGCGCGCTCAGGGACAGATCGTTCATCGGCTGCGAGGTGAAGAACAGATTGAAGGACGTGATATCGGCCTTGCCGTCCAGACGGCTCGCGGGAAGGGTTCCCGCGTCGCTGGCCCGCAGCGGATCCACGATCGCGGTGTTCGTGGTGTAGGCGAGGAACGGAGACTCGTTCTGCTTCCACTGACCCAATGAGGCATCGGCGGAGAGCCGGGTGCGGTGGCTCATCTTGAACATCACCGACGCGTTCGCGATGAACGCCTCGTTGTCCGGAGGCAGGGACATGCGCCCGAAGACCGGTCCGCCGACCGAACCAGAACCGGGCGCGGTGTACGCGGAAGCGTCGGTCGAGTCGGTGATGCGGAACGGGTTGTCGAAGGTGAGCGACTCGATCCGGTTCGCGAACTGGTTCACGTGAACGCCCGCGCGCAAAACGCCCCACGTGCCTTCGTACTGGCCCTCCGCCCCGAAATCCTGGGTGAGGTAGTGGACCGGCTCGGGCAACTCGACCACGTTCCCGAAGCCGAAGGAGGTGCCGGAGGCCGCCCGCGAACCGGTGCGCCGTTCGCGAGAATAGGTGACCCTGAACTCCACCGGGTCGCTCGGCTTCGCAATGAAGGCCACATTACCTCGTTCGCGGGTCAGCTTGACGTCGACCCGGTTTCCCGCCGCGAGCGACGGGGAGACGAGGTTCAAAAGGAACGGGTAGGTCCCCCTCACGTTGCTGGCCGTGGTCCCGAGGGTGGTCTGGAAGGCATTCTGGATGGTGTCGCTCACCTCCCACACGCCCGGACTGGTCTCCTCGAGGATGGTTCGCCCGTCATTGCCGAAGTTGTGGGGAATGCGGTTGTAGTCGCCTTCGAGGCCCCACTTGACCTCGCGGAGCCGCATCCGGAAGCGCTGGTCGGTCTGCTTGACGTTTTCGCCCAGGAAGTCGTACAGAAGTCCCTTCTTCCTCCCCTGGAACCGGAAATAGGGGGCCACGACGCCGTTTGGAACATCGCGATACTCCATGAACTTCGAGGAGATGGTGTCGCTGTCCGTCTGCTGGGCGCCGAACGAGACCGTGTTCGACCGCCAGTCTTCGACCATGGGCGCGGCGGGGGCGGCTGGGGCCGCTTGCACCGGCGCCACGGCGGGCGCGGGCGCGGGCTTGGTCGCTGTTTCGACGACGGGTGTCTCCTTGGACGGAGCCTTGTTTTCGGCGGAGGTGATGGCCGCGAATGCGACGAGGGTTGAAGCAAGGATGATGGTTTTCATGACTACCTCCCGAGGTACGGCCCTGAAGGATGGTTGCTGCCATGCACGTTCTGATGGCAGTTCTTGCACGCGTGCTCGATCGCGCGGTTGCTGACGGAAGCCCCGGTGAGGGCGTTGTTGCCGTCATACAGGGTGCCCGGATGCCGGGTGTTGAGGTGGCAGCGCTGGCACAGGAAGGGGAGCTTGGCCACGAGCAGCTTGTCGTGGTTCGAGCCGTGTGGGTCGTGGCAGTTGGCGCAGTTCTCGCGAACCGGCGCGTGCTCCCACAGGAACGGGCCCCGCTTCTCGGTGTGGCAGGTGTAGCAGGTGTCATTGATCCAGGCCGTTTTCAACATCTTGGGCTGCGAGCCGTCGTGCGGGTTGTGGCAACTGGCGCAATCGAGTTTGCCCTCGCGAATCGGATGATGCGACGTGCGCATGGTCTTGGCCCGGATCTGGGGGTGGCAGCCGAAACAGGTCTCGGAGTCCTTGACCGTCTTGAATTGGGAACGTACCGACTTGAAGCTGTGGACAGAGTGGCAGGAGATGCAACTCACGTCCTTGCGGTCATGAACGCTGCCCGCGAAGTGAGTCCGGTCACCCTTTTCATGGCAACCCAGGCAGATCGCGGTGACCTCTCGGGCGGGAAGGTCCTTGACCGAGGGCCCCGGCGTTTCCTTGCCATCGGCCCGATCCGTCGAATGCTGAATAGCCTTGGCCCGGTCGTGACAGGTGGCGCAGCCCTCTTCCAGGGTTCCATGCTTGGTCTGCTCCATTTTGGTGACCGCGGCCTCGTGGCAGGACTTGCAGTCCGTGGCGTCGAAAGGGCCGTGGTCCATCGGAGCGGCGGCGGTTGAGCCCGGCGCCTGCATGACCACCTGCGGCGGCATCGCCTGACCTGAGCTGCGAACGCTGACCGCGGCGGCCAGAGGGGCCAGCAGCGCCAAGCCCAGCAGGCTCAGCGGGAGTGTCCAGAGATTTCTTCGCATTTTTGCACCCTTCCCTTCTGGCGTCCAGGGAAGATCCTGGGTTCCAGTCATCGAGTTGTCGCTCAGTTTCGCCTCGGGCACGGCTCGCGTCTGTTCGGCACCGAACCCAGACTTTTCGGAGGTCGTATCAACGGTATTCATTCGAGGGAAGTATGGTGGAGCGCAGTTCCCCGAGGAATGAGCCGAACGGCTTTTCCGTTGATGCAAAGGCATCAGGATCGGGTACGGGGGCATGGGAGGACGGCTTTCGGGGGGCTGGAACCGACCAAATCTGCTCAAGTTACGAGCTATCTCGCGATTCGTCGAGGCGGTTTCAGGCGTTCTTGTCCCGCTCGATCTCTCTCACCTTGAGCACGAGCCCCCCGATGACCGCGGCAATCACCACCAAAGACACGGTGAGACCCATCCGCCTTCGCCGCAACTCACTGAAGGCGCGCTCGCCCGCGGTGAGAGCGGTCTCGGCCGAGCCCATGCCTTCGTGGACAGCGGCCATGAAGCGCTCTTCGTCGAACGCATGGACGAGGACCCGGGCCTCGACCAGATGATTCTGGCCAGCGCGCAGCGCGAAACGGTCCGCATTGATCTCGACACCCGCGCGTTCGGCTCGGTCGAGCATGTCATTGGCTTCGGCCAGCCTGGCGCTCAACCCCTGGATGGCGCGTCCCATCCCCTCGGCGGACTTGAACTGCTTGTCCTCGGGTCCATGGCAATTGGTGCAGACTGATTTCGAGCCGATACCGAGCATCTCGTCGGTGGGGCGATGCACGGCGTGGTTGTCGTGGCAGGTCACGCACTGAATGGCCGGACTGAGATTCAAGCCCGGCTTCTTCCCTTCGGTTTCGCGGTACAGACTGCCCTCGCGACTGTGGCAGGATCCGCAAACCTGGGCCACGGTGGCGACGCCTGGGGGGGCGGCTCCGTGGCTGCCGTGGCAGTCGTTGCAAGTGGGCGCTGACAGATCGCCCTTCTCATAGATGGCCCGGGCGTGAACGCTCGTCTTGTAAGCGGTGGCCTGGTTGGTTTCGAGGCCATACCGCGCCATGAGTTCGGGGTCGCTGTGGCACCGGGCGCACGTGTCCGCCACCTGCGTCGGGTGGACCTTCGACCTGGGGTCCTTGATCGCGCGGATGCCGTGGACGCCGTGGCAGTCGATGCAGACCGCGGTCCGGCTATCCCCCTTCGCGTTGCGCTGACCATGGACTGAAGTCCGGTACTCGCTCAACTGGTCCACTCTGATCTGGGGATTGAACGTCTTCATATAGGCGGCGTCTCCGTGGCACCGCGCGCAGAAGAGCGGAACCTGGAGCCTGGTGGGCTTTTCTTTCCAGCCCTTTCGCTCATCGTGAGCCGCGGAAGGATCTTCATCGCCTCCCTTGGTCGGGTCGCCGCCGTGACAATCGTGGCAGGACAGCCCTCGTTGCATGTGGATGTCGTCGAGGTGCTTGGTGGGCTCGAGGGCGGGTCCGTCGAGTTGTTTGTGGCAGAGGATGCAACTGCTCTCCTGCTTTGCGGCATTGGGAGCGGCGGGAGTCTTGGCGTCTTGGGCGACGCTCCCCGAGGCTCCCGCCATCGCGAGGAACGTGACGAATAACCAGGTTCTCATGATTTCAGCCTCATTGCGGCCAATAGACCATCGCGGTGGCGACGGCCATGTAGAGCAGGGCCAGCCAACCCCCGACGGCAAACGCTCGGGTCACTCGGTTTCCAGGCCTGGGCGTGCGATCGAGAAACGGCACGGCAAACCAGATGATGAAACCGAGGGTGATGGCCAGGATCCCCAGAACTTCTCCCTCAAAACCCAGGATGTGAGGGGGCAACATTTTCAGGGTCTGGAACATCCAGCCGAAGTACCACTCGGGCCGAATCCCGGCCGGCGCGGACGCGAAAGGGTCGGCCTTCTCTCCGAGTTCCCAGGGGAAGAGCGCCGCGAGTCCGGCGAGAACCCCGAGGGCCGCGCACCAGCCGATGGCATCCCGCAGGAGGAAGTTTGGAAGAAACGGGTATGAGCCCAGAGGCTTACCCGCGCGCTCCGCGTCGGCCTCAACTTGGGGGGGCACGCTCATTCCGTGCTTCTGGACAAAAAGCAGGTGGGCGCCCAGGATGACGGTGGTCAGGGCAGGGAGTATGGCCACGTGGATTCCGTAGAAGCGGGTGAGGGTCGCGCCGGTCACCTGGTCTCCGCCCCGCAAAAGGCGCAGGGCGAACTCGCCGACCACCGGAACCCGCCCCGCCACTTCCGTGCCGACCTGGGTGGCGAAGAAAGCCAGAGTGTTCCAGGGCAGCAGGTAACCCGAGAAGCCAAAACCCATCATGAGCGCCAGCAGAACGGCCCCGGTGAGCCAGGTGAGTTCGCGAGGCTTTCGGAACGCTTTCAGGAAAAACGCGCTGAACATGTGGAGGAAGAGCACGAAGACCAGAAGATTCGCTGACCAGGAGTGAATGGATCGAATCAGCCATCCGAAAGGAACCCGGGTCATGAGGAACTGGACGCTCTCAAACGCTTCGCCGGACGAGGGACGGTAGTACAGGAGGAGCAGTATCCCGGTGCCCACCTGGATGCCGAACAGGAAGAGAGTCATCCCTCCCATGTAGTACCAGAAGGAGTGTCGATGGAGAGGGACCTTCTTCTCCCTTCCCATCTCAATGAGCTGCGAGATCCCGACCCGCACCTCCACCCACTCTTGGACCGCGGCCAGGCGTTCTCGGGTGGTCATGACTTCGAGACGACCACATCGCCGTCGACCACATGCACCTTGTAGGAGTCCAGGGGCCGAGGGGGCGGTCCGGAGATGTTCTTCCCGTTCCGGTCATAGAAGCCGTTGTGGCACGCGCACCAGATCTGCTTGAGGTCTCCTCGATACTGGACGGTGCAGTTCAGGTGGGTGCAGGTGGCGGAGAGCGCTTGATAGCCGCCGTCCTCGTCGCGGATCAGAAGGGCGGGCTGGCCGCCGAAAGCGAAGACTTTCCCCTCGTTCGGTTTGAGATCGCCGTCGCGACCGGCGACCATTTGCGAGGTCTGAGCCTCGGGAATGTCCGGCGGAACCAGATAGCGAATGACCGGGTAGAAGACGGATGCGCACATGGCCCCGGCGGAGGTGCCCAGAAACCAGTTCAAGATACTTCGTCTCGTCTGCATTCTTCCCCCAGGTGATGAGGGCCGCGGTCCCTCGATCCTGAATATTTGTCGCGGTTCGCTCGATCCCGCTTCTGCGCATATCCTGAATATCTGTGGCACAATTCGAGTGCCGCACGATGCTGAGCAGACGCTAGGCCACTATCTTCCCACGCGACCCACCCAAGAATGAGCCGAACGCCCCCTTCAGTTGATGCAAAGGCATCAAGCCGCAGATCGAGTCCGCCCGATCTTCTGGACCTGCTCTCGTCCGGCGAGCCGCCGGCCTTCGCCAATGACCAGAACCACCGGATCATCTTCTGGAACAAGGGCGCAGAGAGGGTGATGGACCGAACCGCGGCCCAGGCCCTGGGTAGGTTGTGCCACGAGATTTTCTGCGGCCGCGACCCTTTTGGAAACCGGTTTTGCGGGGAGAGCTGCGCGGTGGGCGCCACCCTCAAGCGGCATGAGACCATGAAGCGCTTCGAGATCACGACCGGCGACCGCTCGCATTCGAAGTTGCTGGGCGTCACGGTCCTGGAGATTCCGGATTCCAGACCCGGCTTCTTCACCGCGGTTCACATCCTGGACGACGTCGACGAGAAGAGCCGACTGGCCCGCGAACTCGCCCGATTGCGAGAAACCTACGGGCCCGTGACTCATCCCGGGCCGGCCCCCGACGGGAGCGTGCCCATCACGATCCAGCCGTCGCGGGCGTCCTCAAGCCAGCTCGCCGACATCGATGCCGGCGTGGCGGAGCAGCTTTCAGATCGTGAGATGGACGTTTTGCGGGCCATCGCGTCGGGGCAGGCCAACAAGGACATCGCCAACTCGCTGCATATTTCGGTCGCCACCACAAGAAACCACGTGCAGCACATTCTCAAGAAACTGGACGTGCACTCCAAACTCGAAGCGGTGGCTCTGGCCTTCCGCAACGGCTGGGCCTGAGTCAGGGAGACGTCGTCCAGGGTCCGATTCTTCGTCGAAGGCGGGAGAGGCCGGGCGCCTACGCGAAGTGAAGGACGGTCTTGATTTCTTCGGGCGCCCGGGTCATCGCGGTCAGGGCCTGGTCGTAGGGCAGCCTTCGAGTCACGAGGTTCGCGAGCCACCCGGGCCGCCGCGTCTCGATGGTCTCGAGATCGCGCACCGCCATCTCGAAATGGCGCCGGCCGGCCTTCACCGTTCCGAGGATGACTCGGTTCCCGAGGACGATGTTGCGGTTGACGGTGGCGATGTCGAGGGTGATGGGTCGCGACCCCCGGGTGACGCTGGCCAGGATGCAGATGCCGCCCGGGGCCAGCGCCTCGATGGCGGACGGTACCGCGGTTTCGGATCCGCTGGCGTCGATCACGATGTCCTGCGCGTTCGCCCCCCGGGTCGCGTCGGCGATGGAGGTAGTGTGGATACACAGATACCGAATGCCCACCTCGGCGAGGAGCTTTTCCTTACGACCGCCTTCGGCTTCGAGAGAGGCGACGATGACTTCATAGCCGCGCATGCGCAGGGCGGCGGCGCCCAGCATCCCCACCGGCCCCGCACCCATGACCAGCGCTTTCTTCGGCTCCCAGGAGAAGCGGGACTGGATCCGCATCGCATGGTCGATGCCTTTCTCGAGGATGGAAAGCGGTTCGGCCAGGGTCGCGGTCTCGATCAGCGCAGAGGGAACCTTCACCAGGTAGAACGTGTCCTCGGCGTAGGCCTCCGACAGGAAGCCGTGCAGCCCCGCGATGCCGCGCTCCTCGAACTTGCCGGTGACGCACATGTCCTGCTCGCCGGTGAGGCAGGGCCGACAGTATTCGCCGCAGGCGCGACGCAGAGTGGAAACCACCAGATCTCCCGCTTGGACCTTGGCCCCGCGAGGGGCGTGCTCCACGATGCCCAGATTCTCGTGGCCGATTACGAGGTAGTCGCACTCAGAAGGGGCGCGGCCGATGTTCCCGAGGTGGAGGTCGAGATCGGTGGCGCAGAGTCCGGCGGAGTGAACCCGAACCACTGCTTCATACGGTTTCGGGCTGGGGTCCGGGACGTCCGATCGAATGTGGAGGGAGTTTGATGTTCCTGGCTTTACGGCTACGGCTCGCATGGAGGGATGATAGCTTCTCCACCTTCCATGCCCGTGAAAGATACCGTGAAGAACGTCGTCCGCGAGGCGATTGACGTCTCCTTGCTTTCGCGCGCCGAGCCCGAGGACGGGGCCCGGTGCGTCTTTACCGGCGTGGTTAGAAATCACAACGACGGCAAGGCCGTCCTTTATCTCGAGTACGAGGGATACGAGGAGATGGTGACGGCGGTCTTTGAAGAAATTGCCGAGGAAGCGAAGCGGCGGTTCGGCGTGACCCGGGTCCTCATTGTTCATCGCCTCGGGCGTATGGAGATCGGTGAAACCAGCGTCGCGGTGGCGGTGTCCTCCCCTCATCGCCAGGAGGCCTTCGAGGCCTGCCGCTTCGCCATCGACTCGCTCAAGCGTCAAGCGCCGATCTGGAAGAAGGAGTTCTACGAAGACGGTTCGTCGTGGCTTGAAGGCCCCGGGGGATGTGCCCACCCATGATTCAGACCGCGCCCCTGATGAGCCCTTCGAGTGTGGCGGCGTCCGCCGCCGTGCCCCCTTTGAAGGATCGCTTCGGACGCGCGATCAACTACCTCCGTATTTCCCTCACCGACCATTGCAATCTCCGCTGCGTCTACTGCATGCCTCTCAAAGGTCTCACTTTTTCCCCCTCGGCCGAGCTCCTTCAAGCCGATGAAATCGAAACCGTGGTCCGCGCGGCGGTGTCGGTCGGGTTCCACAAGTTTCGACTGACCGGCGGCGAGCCCACGCTGCGCGCCGACATCGTGGACATCACGCGGCGGATCAGTTCGGTGGAAGGCGTTGCCGACCTCGCCATGACCACCAATGCGATACTGCTTCCCCGGCTGGCCCGTCCCCTAAGGGAGGCGGGCATGCGACGTCTGAACATTCACGTCGACACTCTTGATGCCGATAGGGTGAAGCGGCTGATGCGCTTTTCGTCGAAGGACGAAATAGAAATGGGGATTCAAGCCGCCGAAGACGCGGGCTTCACGCCCATCAAGCTGAACTGCGTGGTCACCCGCGATTTCAACGAACTCGATGTGGTGGATCTGGTGCGTCGTGCGGTGGACCGGGACTGGCACGTGCGTTTCATCGAGTTGATGCCCCTGGGCGGAGGA
>JAENWE010000005.1 GCA_016650185.1 Vicinamibacteria bacterium
CCTCGGCCTCGGCGATGTCGTAGAGCCGGCAGACGTTGGGATGCGAGATCTGACGGCCGATCCGGACCTCGTCGACGAGGCGTTCGAGGCGAATGGAATCCGCGGCGAGGGCCGCGGGAAGGAACTTCAGGGCGACCGGCTGTCCGAGGCGAATGTCGTCGGCGCGGTAGACCTCGCCCATGCCGCCCTTCCCCAGCGGCGAGACGATGCGATAGCGACCCGCGAGCAGCGTCCCGGGGGTAAAGCGCACGGTGGGATCGACGCGCGCCTCCGCAGGCTTGACCGCGGTCTCATCCGATGAGTGATGCGCCGTGCTCGTATCCTCGGTCGAAGACATTCAACCTCCAGGCAAGTGCGACGATGTTAGCCCCTGAACCGCTCCCTCAAGCCTCTCGCACGGCAGCCGCGATCGACAGTCGGGCCGCGCGCAAGGCTGGGAGCAGACCTCCGACGATGCCCAGCACGACCGCGAAGCTCAGGCACGACGCGACGATTCTGGGGGTTACACGGAAGGCGTAGGCAACTTCGGTATAGCTTTGCATGTTCGCAGCGCCCGTCGAGTAGCCATGGACGGTCAATGCGAGCAAACAGCCGAGAACGCCTCCGACGAGCGCCAAGAAACCCGACTCCATCACGAAGCAGAGGAGAATCGCGCCGCGGGAAAAGCCGATCGCCCGCAGCGTGCCTATCTCTCGAGTGCGGGCGGCGACAATCGCATACATGGTGTTCATGGCTCCAAACACCGCGCCCACCCCCATGACCAGCGCCACGAAGGCGGCGAGCACTTTGAGCGTCGTCGACACCACGCCGCTCTGTTGCTCATAGAACTGCCGTTCGGGAAGTGCCTGAAGAGCCATTCCCGGCTGACTTCGGATCCACCGGTCCAAAGCGCCGATCTGGGTGGGGTCTCGCATTCGGACCACGAGCGACGTGGCATCGGTGCGTGTAAACCGGTAGGCGCCCAGGAGATCGAAGTCCATCCAGACCTCGCTTTCGAATGAGGCTCCCTGCGATTCGAAGACGCCAACCACCTTCATCTCCTTGCGGCGGTACAGGAAGGTCCCACCGAGATCCAGGCCTCTGACGCGGTCCAGGATCCGCCGCCCCACCATGACTTCGCTCAGCCCCGGCGAAAAGCGCCGCCCGGCTGTGATCTCGATCCCTCCGCGCACTTCGAAGGCTTGAGGCGTCACACCTCGGAGCGTGACATTGGCGCGCCGTCCGTCTGCCCTCCTCCGCAGCGACATCGTGGTCACAGTCTCCCACGAAGCAAGCGGACGGCCATCCGCCAAGCGGACGAGCCGGTCGTCGTTCAAGATCGCCTGTCGATGTTCGAGAACAATGCGGGACATCGCCTCCCCGGGCGTACCGCGTTGGACGATGATGGCGTTGTCGGGCCGGCCGGTCTCGCGCAGGGCGGTGGCGAATCCCTCGGACATGGACATCAGGATGGCCACCACCGCGACCACGAGAGCAATGCCGAGGACAGCCATCAGAGTCACCTGAAAGCGCGCCCGAAGGCTGCGGATGTTGTATCCGATGGGCAGAACCATGAGTGGTTACACCGGCCTCAGCATGGCCGTAACGTTGGGCCGATAAGCTCCCCACGCGGGGACGAAGCCCGAGATGAGTCCCAGGAGCACGGCAAAGCCGAAGCCGGTCCAGGCCGTGGTCGGCCGGAGTACGATCTCAGTGATCCCAAACCGGGCTTGGCTGGTCACGTCGTTCACGATGGTTAGAAGGCCATGGGCGCTCAAGACCCCCAGGCCGCCACCCACAGCGCCGAGCAGCAGAGCCTCGACCACAAGAGCCTCCTCGAGGTACTTGATGTGGAACAGCATCAGGTCGTTTTCGGCGTCGGGATGATCGGGGTGGCGGTCTATGAACCCGCGGACCACGAACTCGAATGGACCGGAGGCCTTCCGGTAAAGGGGGGCGATGCTCTCGAGAAACACCCGATCGCCGATGTCCCAGCCGTAACGTTTCGCCAGGCTGCGGCCGATGACGCAGCCGCGCAAATCCCCCATGAAGCCTCGAAACTGGTCGGGTGCTATGA
>JAENWE010000006.1 GCA_016650185.1 Vicinamibacteria bacterium
CGTTACCAGCAAGCCCTGATAACGCTCGCCCCAATCGTCCTCGTACACGCGCTGGTCGTGGTTGCCCGACTCGGAAATGCCCACCTTGAAGAAGTCGGGATAGCGGAACATCGCGTCGGCGCTGATGAAGCCGCCGCCCGAGTGACCCCACATCGCGGCGCGGTCGATGTCGATCCACGAGAACCGGGCGGCCAATTCCTTCATCCCCGCGACCTGATCGGGCAAGGTGTTGTCCCGGCCCATGGCGCCGTAGTACGTGTCGTGAAACGCCTTCGACCGGCCCGGCGTGCCCATGCCGTCGATCGACACCACCACGAAGCCAAGCTCGGCCAGCGCCTGCTTGTCGCCCCGGGCGGCGGAGAATGAACGGGAACCTACGCTGCCCGACTGCGGCCCCGGATAGGCCTGATTGATGATGGGGTACTTCTTCGAGGGGTCGAAGTTGGTGGGTCTGAACAGTTGACCGTAGATGTCGGTCTTGCCGTCGCGGCCCTTCACGCTGAAGGTCATGGGCGGCTTCCAGCCCATCGCGAGCAGCTCCGAAGTGTCGGCCTGCTCCAGCGGCATCACCACCTTGCCCATCGCGTCGCGCAGCACGACCACGTGCGCGCGCTCGGCGGTGGACGACGTATCTATCAGGAACCGACCCGAGCTTGATAGCTGCACACTGTGATTCCCATCCTCGGGAGTCAGCGACGTGTAGCCCTTCCCGTCGAGCCCGACGCGATAGAAGTGGCTGAGGTAGGGATCCTGTCCTGCCTCGCGGCCGTTGGCCGTGAAGTAGACGGTGCGGGTCTTCTCATCCACTCGCTCGATGGATGTCACCGGACCCTCGCCCGATGTGATCTGGTTCTTGAGTTTTCCGCTCGCGAGGTCGTACAGATACAGGTGGCTCCAGTTATCGCGCTGCGAGTTCCAGACCAACTCGTTGGTGGCCCACAGGATGCGCCAACCCGCCGGCGATTCGAAGTGCGTCTTCTCACTTTCCTCGAACAGCGTCCGCACCACGCCGGTGACGGTGTTGGCGACGCGCACGGTGGCGGACTTGTGATCGCGCGCCGTCGATACGAACGCCAGTTGGGCTCCGTCCGGGCTCCAGATCATGTCGCTGACTGAAAAATCGTCCCCGAGCATGGCGCGATGAAAATCGGGATCCATCTTGAAACGAAGGACCGCGCCGCTGTCCGTATCGACGACCACGCGGTGGAGCAGGGCCACGGCCGCGTCTCCGGGGAGGGGATACTTCCACGCTTTCAGCACCGGATGGCCGGCCTTGGCCTCCACCAGGTACATCTCGCCCACGTTCCGTTCGTCCTGCTGGTAGGTGGCTATCTTCTTCGAGTCCTTCGACCACAGGACAATGGCCCGGTCGCTGCTCTTCCATCCCGCGTTGTCGGTGGCGTAGCCGAAGTCCTTGATCCCGTCGGTGGTGAGCGGCTTTTCCTCTTTGGTGGCCACGTCGCGCACCCAGAGGTTCCAGTCCCTGATGAAGACCGCGCGCTTCCCATCGGGCGATGTCACCGCGTTGTTCGCCGCCCCCCCTCGGGCGCCGGCACCTCGTCCGAACGCCGGCCGGCCGCCTTTGGCCGCCCCGGTCGACGCGCAGGCGAGGCCCTTCACGTCGCACGACCAGCGCTTTTCCTCGATGTCGAACGACACGCTCTTGCCATCCTCGGAAAGCTCTATGGCTTGAAACGGCAGCTTCTTCGCATCGAACGTCCCACCCGCCGCGGTGGACAAAGTGGCAGCCAGCTTCTCGTGATCGAACGCCGGTCCCTGCGTCTTCTTCGCGGGGTTCACGAGAATGAACTCCGCGCCGTTCGCGGTGGAGTTGCGATACGTGAACCGATCGTCGGCAAGCCAGGTGGCGTTGACGACGCCCCCGACCAGCAGCGGGTTGACGCCGGCGGACAGGAATTTCTCGGCTCGAGAATAATCATCCGTGGTAACCCCGGCCCGTGCGCCCGCGTCGGCGGCTGCTTGCGGCGAAGCCAGTCCGGGCCGGGCAAGACCAAAGCCGGCCAGCAGAAGAAGGGAGGCGCGAACGAAGGGAACGCGAGCACGCAAGAACATCAGAAGACTCCTCGGAATGGAATGGCCATGAATGAACCGGGCTGGCCCATATTAGCTGCGTTCAGTCCGTTGAACGGGCTGAGTCGCGGTGACGCGAGCGGGGCACGGATTGCGTCCGTGTCGGTTTGCGAAACCCACAAGTCATCTCGATCCGTTGACGAACCACGTCCGTGACTTGTGGGAGAACCACCGTCATTGCGAGCCGTGGACGGACTCCGTCCGTGACGTCTGGCAGAAACCCACCACCGTCATCGCGAAGGCTTCGTCGTTCTGCGGGCCTGAAGCGATCTCGCCGTCTCGCCGAGACTGCTTCGTCCCATCTTCCCGACGGGGTCCTCGCAGGGACGGGAAAGGACCGAAAATGTGACGCGTCCAAAGCGATGGCCGAGAGGAGCCTGAGATGGGCGGTCAATACGCCGCGCGCGTGAGCGTCGCGCGCTCCACGAACACCTGCCTCGCCGCCTGCAGACGCGCCAACACTTCGTCGCGCTCGGCGGGGGTGTTCCATCCGGGGTGCGTGCGGGCGGCGATCAGCAGCCGGTCGATCCAGGCGATGAAGTAGCGGGCATCCCCGGCGTCGCGGACCGGCTCACCGGCGATGGTCACGTAGATCGGGCTGGTGGTGGCGAACGGGTAAATGTCGAGCACGGGCGCGCGCGAGTGTTCGGCCGAGGCGCGCAGCGTGTACCAGCCGCTGTGTTCGGCCTTGAGCTCCACCGTCCCTTCGAGCGAGGTGCGGTCGCCTTTAGGGGACAGCCTCTTCACGACCTCTCCGTTGGCCACGATCTCCAGAGCGTCGACGGGCACAATCGAGCGCAGCGACACCTGAGCCTCGATCGTCGCGGCCGCGGGCAGGAGTATTTCGTCCCCTGCTTCCTTCCCCTGCAGAGTGAAACCGAGCATGGGGCCGTTGGTCGCGAAGGTGCGGCCGGCCTTCAGGCCGGCCAGGAAGCGTTCGTGATCGAGGGTTGGCCCCGCTTTGACGAAGACGCGGTTGAGTCCGACCGGCCCCCGCAGCGACGCGTAGTTCGCCATGGCGTCGGTGCCAGCACCGGCGGGGATGCGGAATCCGCAGTTGAGAAGCTGGTACCAGACGCGGGCGGTCGCGCGATGGTCGGAGAAGCCCACCACTTCGTAGTAGTCGAGCTTGCCCAGGGCGACGTCCACCGGCAGCTCGTTGGTCAGAGGTTCGTCCGGCTTCGCCGGGTCGGGATAGGTGTCGAAAGGATGGACGTAGCCCGTGAGGGCGCCCTGGGCGTGGGCAAGATCGAAGATCATCGCGTTGTCCGGATACAGGCTGGCCGCTGCGGTGTTGACATAGCCCGCGTAGGCGGGCAGCAGCATGTTCTCGCTCAGGCCGAGCAGGCCGGTGTGGCCCCAGTAGCTGGTGTGGTACTCCTGAGTGTGGGCGATGATCGTGTCGGCGGTCGAGGCGGGATCGTTGCCGCGGCCGCGGAAGTATCCGATGTCGGGCACCCGCTGTTCCTTGTTCACGATGAGGCTTTCCACAACGTGCAGGTCCTCGGCCGCGGCCTGGAAAGCGAGGCGCTTCGGATCGTTGCGGTAGGCGCCGCCGTAGTTCATGTGCACGTGCAGGTCGCCGCTCCACCAGCCGCGCGCCGGCAGGTCGTCCAGTCGGGGCAGGGCGATGGTCAGGCGCTCGCGGGCGCCTTCGGCCAGGGTGATCGAGCGGTGAACCACGCCGTACTCGAGTCCGCGCGTCGCATCGATGCTCAGGGTTCCGGCGGGCACGCGCAGCGTCGACATCCCTGCGGTGTGAAAGTAGCCGTATTCGATCTTGCGTTCGGACCGATCGAAGTGATCGTCGGCCTGACGCCAGGCGTCGTCGGGGGCGTAGCTCCGGCCGTCCGGTCCGGTCACGGAAAGTCGCGCGGGCATCTGGTGGCCGTTGCGGGCGTCCAGGACCTCGATCTCCACAGTGGCCACCGGGCCAAGGGGGATCCGCGTGTGGATCGCCACGGTCTGTCGGCGCCCGCCCGGCACATCGAGCAGCATCAGTTCGGTGTTGCCGTGCTCGTTGGAGATGTAGGCGATCCGCCTGGAGTCCGGTGAAAAGCGCGGAGAGGTCGCGTCGAACTCGCCGTAGGTCAAAGGAAAGGCATCGCCCCCTTCGCTGGTCATGAGCCAGAGCTGATGCCAGTTGCGCCCGAGGTACGAGCTGTAGACCACCCGCCTCCCGTCGCGCGACCAATCGGGCCGGGCGCGCCAGTTGGTCTCTTCGTAGCGGATTTCACGCGGCTCAGCGGAGGGGTCGGCTTTCATCCGCCAGAACCCGCCGCTGCCCCAGATCCGGCCGCGGTTCGAGACGAAGAGCAGTTCCTTCCCATCGGGCGACCAGGACGGGCTGAGTTCGTGATCGAAGCGGCTGTAATAGTAGCGGGGCAGGCCGCTATCGCGATCTTCGCCCAGTCGAACCACGGCGCCGGGTTCGCCATGGTCGATCCCCATCAGGTGGAGATGGAATCGTCCCTTGAAGGCGGTCGAAACGAACGCGATCCGGGCGCCGTCTGGAGAGAAGCGCGGCTCCAGGTTGACCGCGCCGTTCCTGGTCAAGGGAGCGGCGATGCCGGTCGCCACCTCCAGTCGCCATAACTCGACGGCATCCTTCTGGTAGGACACGTAGACGATGAAACGACCGTCGGGCGACCAGTCAGGCTGCGAGTCGTAACCCGGACCGTTCGTGACTTGGGTGGCGACACCCAGGTCGGGCTCGATGCGCCAGAGCGACCCTTGCATCGCCACCGCCAGCGATTGGCCGTCAGGCGACCAGGCGGGCGCACTCGGACCACTCTGAGCCTGGGGCAGGTACATCTCGCGGTAGTAGTAGTCGTGGGGGACGCCGATCTGCTTCAGCACGGGCTCGCGGTCGGCCACCGCGGTCGCCGCCAGCACCGCGGTGGTGAGCGTGGCGAGCAGCAAAGTCCGCCTGGTCATCGACGCCTGCGTCGTGAGATTCTCATGGCTGGCTGCTCCCCCTCCTGGGGAGGATACCTCCGGGCGTCCATGGGATTAGCCCAAGGTCGGTCGAGATCGCCTCAAAAGGTCGCGAGCGTCTGACCTTGAAGCTCTTCGGTCAGTGAAGTCGCCGATCCCACCCTGGGGCACTGACAGTGCCTGTGACACGCCAAATAGCGTCACAGCGTCTCAGGAAGTCGCCGCCCCACCCTCTCTAGGCTTCCTGACATCGAAGCCAAGTGGTGGTTTCGACCAGGAGAAAGGAAGCAATCATGAAAAACACACTTCACGTAGTTGGTTTGGTGGTGGCCTTGTCCACGGCCCAGATCGCGGGGGCGGTCGATGAGCCGGCGAAGGCGCCTCGTGAGAGTGAGCTCACGCTGGGGGTCATTCAGAGGTCGATCAAAGCCGGCATGTCCTCCAGCGAGGTCCTCGACGCGTCGGGCTCACCGAACCTCGTCACCCGCGGGCGGAACGGAAAGGAATCATGGGTCTACGATCGTTTCGCCACGGAGACGTCGGAGCAGGGCTTTCAAGTGGGGGGCGGTGGCCTGGGCGCAGGTTCGACGATTCTTGGCGTGCTCGGCGCCGGCGGAAGCCGCAAGAAGACCTCGACCTCTCAGCGAACCCTCATGCTGGTGGTGACTTTTGGATCCGACGGCCTGGTCGAGTCCTTCGCCTACCGGTCGTCCAGGTTCTAGGAGAGGGCCATGCGCAACCCCATCTGGATTCTGCTCGCTGTTGCCGTCGCCGTTCTGGCCGAGGGCTGCGCGTCCGCGCCGAAGGACCGCCTCCCGGTCGCGCCCATGGGCGCTCGCGAAGTTCAGACCCGGTATTTCGAAAACACCAGCGCCAAAGCCGCGATGAAGGCGGTCATCGACATGTTGCAGGACGGACAGTTCTCGATTCAACGGACGGACGCGGATTTGGGCCTGGTGGTGGGAATCCGGTCCAGGGTCAAGAATCCGAGCGGCGATCAAAAGGCGCTCAAGTGGATGGCCATCGGCTTCACCTACGGCCTGGCCGCGCTGCTCCCGTGGAGCAAGTCGGAGGCGACCGAGATCGTCGCCGACGTCAACGTCACCCCCGTGGACGATGGTGTTCGAGTCCGGATCACGCTGCTGCGGCGAGTCCTTGACAAGAACGGAAGGCTGGAGCGAGCGGAACCGCTCACCGATTCCCTGGTTTACCAGGATCTTTTCGAGCTGCTGGGCCGCAGCCTCTTCGTGGCGGAGGCGAAGTAGGAACCCCCACCGTCGATTGCCGCCTGTCTTCCTGCGTGTGGGATTATCCGCCTGAGGTGACTGTGCTGACATCATGGCGACCCAAGGCGTGCGGATTACCGCTCCGTGCGCCTGCTCTGGCGATGTCGGCTCTCTTGGCGGCGTGCGATGCGGTCCCTCCCATTCCGCCGAACGCGACAGAGGCGACCAAGACCACCAGGCCGCAGCAGGCCGATTCCCAGCGCGAGGATCTGGACGCGTTCGTGCGAGGTTTCTTCGAAGTGGATGCGTCCTACTCTCCCGAAGCCCGGGCCGAGGCGAAAAAGCGTCTTTATGAACTTGGCCGGGACGCGGGAGCCATCTCCGACACCCAATTCATTCTGCGGCTGTCACAGATTGCGGCTCTCGCCGACAACGGCCACACCGGCGTGATCTATCGCGGGGCCTCGCCGGACCTGGGCCGGGTGGGCGTCCGCCTCGCGCCCTTCGGGCAGGATTTTGTGGCCGTCCAGGCCGCGGCCGATCATGCCGACCTCCTGGGCGGTCGCCTGGTCGCGATCGACGGCACGCCCATCGCCCAGCTCCGCGAGATCGCCCGTACCCTCTCCGGCGGCATCGTTTCCCGGCGCGACCAAATGGCCCCGCTGTTCCTCGAGAGCCCGGGTCAGCTCTATGCGCTTGACCTGGCCGGGGCAGCCGACCACGCGACCTATGGGTTCGAGATGCGCCATGGTGAAAAACGCGAGGCCGTGCTCGCGGTCGCTTCCGAGCCTGGCGGCGGGCGTGATGCGTCGATGGCGCTGCTCTCTCCCGAAGACGCCCCGAAGACCTGGCGCACCCTGCTTCAGGCCGACAAGGCCCCGTGGGCGCTTCAGGATGTCGGCAAGACCATGCGCCGCCGCGACCTGCCTGGATTGAGCGCCACGCTCATTCAGCTTCGCGCGAATCAGGATGGCGAGCAGCCCATCGCGGAGTTCCTCGAGGAGTCGGAGGATGCGCGTCGCAAGGCCCGGCGCCGGAACATCATTCTGGATATGCGCATGAACGGCGGCGGCGACCTGACAAGGACCCGCGAGTGGATGAGCACCCTTCCCTCGCGTCTCCCCAAGAACGGTCGCGTGGTTGTTCTCACCAGCCGATGGACGTTCTCCGCCGCCATATCGAGCATCGGCTATTTGAAGCAGGCCGGCGGTTCACGGGTCATTCTCGTGGGCGATCCTCCGGGCGACCGCCTGAACTTCTTCGCCGAAGGACGACCCATCGTTCTACCCAACTCGGGGGCCATGGTTCTGATGGCCAGGCAGCGCCACGACTACCTCACCGGCTGCGAGGGCTACTCCGATTGCCACGGCCAGGTCGTGGAGTTCCCGATCGCGGTGAAGAATCTCGACCCCGACGTCGTCGCACCGTGGACCCTGGACGCGTACATCAAGGGCCGGGACCCCGGCATGGAGGCCGCCGCCCGGGCTTTGAGAAGAGCCAGGTAGCGTTCGGCTCCGCCAGCGAGCGGTCACGCTTGCGGCCCGCCGGAGCGCCATTGCGGTGCCCACCCAGTTCCGAGTCTGAGCCAGCCTGATGCCTCGCGACCCCTGGGTCAGGGCAGGCCGGCTGACCGCGCCGCTTCGAGCGCCCGGCGAAACGCGGTTTCTACCACGCCTTCACGAACTGCGAACAGAACCTGGGCGATCGACGGACGCTTCGGCAGATCCTCGGCCAGGGTTTTCATGACGATGTCCGCCGCACGCTCGACCGGGAAGGCGTAGATGCCGCAACTGATGGCAGGGAACGCGATCGAGTGCAGGTGGTGCTGTTCCGCCAAGCCCAGAG
>JAENWE010000007.1 GCA_016650185.1 Vicinamibacteria bacterium
AGCACCGCGTCCGCGACGGCCTCCACCTGCTCAACCAGGCTCCCCGCCACCAGTGAGCGGGCCCGCTCGAACATCTGGGGGAAGACGGTGGGGCTGCCGATGCCGTCGACGAAGGAAGGCGTGTAGTCGATCTCGACGGGCCTGCCCGCCGCGAGTGCCGCGGCGAGGGGGGCGGCTCCCGCCACCTCGGCCGCGTAGACCCGGCATTCGGGACGCAAAGCGTGGGCGGCGGCGGCCACTCCGCAGGTGAGCCCGCCGCCGCCCCAGGGGGTGAGGATGGCGTCGGCATCGGGCAGGTCCTCTAGGATCTCGAGGGCGATGGTGCCGTTGCCAGCCATGACCCGGGGATCGTCGAACGCGTGGATGAAGACCCCCTCCACACCGGGATAGGCGTGCTCCTCGAAGGCACGCCACCACTCCGCGAAGGGCACCCGGAGCACGCGACCGCCCAACTTCTCCACGGCATCGGTCTTGACCTTAGGCGCCGACTCCGGCGCGACGACCGTGCAAGGGATCCCGTGTTCACGTGCCAGCCAAGCGACTCCCTGAGCCATGTTGCCCGCGGAGGCGGTGACCACACCTTGGGCCAATTCCGCGGGGTCTGTGCCCGCCATGACGGCAGCGGCGCCTCGTATCTTGAAAGAGCCTATGGGCTGCAGGTTCTCGAGCTTCAGGTAGATCTCGGGCCCGTCGGCGCGCGGTCGGGTGGCGTCTAGGCGCACAAGGGGCGTGCGGATAGCGGTCGCACCGCCGGGCGGGCCGATGATGGCCGCGCGCGCGGCCTGGATATCCGCCAACGTGGGGAGACCGGCGGCGGAGTTCGGTGGCGCGGCGTCCCGCGGGCCGCCGAAGCCCGCGAGACCGGCGTGCGGCATCACCACGCCCTCACGTCCTCACCCACGTGCCTACCTCCTCGTCGCAGGCCCGAGAGTACACGTACGCGGCCGCGGCCACGTCCTCTATGCCGATCCCCAACGACTTGAAAAGCGTCACCTCGTCCGCCGACGAGCGCCCGGGACGCATGCCGGCCAGGACCTCGCCGAGCGTGCCCCGAACGTGCTCGGGCCCGATGGCCCCCGCCGTTACGGCCGCCCGGTATTCTCCCGACTCGTTCTCGGCGGCAGTCCGATCGTCGAGGAACAACGCCGCGCGCGAAATCGCCTCGACGTCCACCTCGTTGGCTCCCGGACCTCCGATCACGTTGACGTGTGTTCCTGGCGCGAGCCAGGCGCCCCGCAACACGGGCGAGGTAGCCGTCGTCGCCGTGACCACCAGGTCGGCGCCGCGGACCGCCTCCTCGACACTCGATACGGAGTCGATGGGGAAGGAGAACCGCGCACCGTGCTCTTCCGCGAAACGGCGGGCCGTGTCACCCGTGCGAGACACTACCCGGACCCGGCGCAGGTCCCGCACCAATGCCATAGCGTCAAGATGGTATACGGCCTGCACTCCCGCACCGATGAGAGCCAGGTCCCCGGCATCCTCTCGCGCAAGGAGCCGGGTGGCCACTGCTGAGACCGCCGCAGTCCGGATGCCAGTGAGCGCTGACGCGTCCATCACTGCCCGGACCTCGCCGGTCCTGGGGCTCAGGAGCAGCACCGCCCCTTGATGCGAATCAATGCCGCGCTGCCGGTTGCCCGCGAACACGCCGATGACTTTGACGCCTAACGACGGCGTCTCGCCGCCAAGATACGCCGGCATCAGTCCCATCACGCCTGCGGCCTGATCGGGAGCCACCATCGACCGCAACGGTTGGCACGCCTCACCCCGGGCGAGAACGCTGAGTGCCTCCTCCATGACCGGCATGCACTCTTCGATCGAGAGCAGGCCCTCGACGTCGCGATCGTCGAGTACAAGTAGCTCCACGAAGCCTCCTATCCTCCGGCTCCCGGAGCGAAGTACGCGCCGATGCGATCCCACTCCTCGTCGGGTAGTTCAAGGTCGATCGCCTGTAGAGCGGGCTCCAGATGGCCGGGGCTTCGCGGCCCCACGATGGGAGCGGTGACACGAGGATGCTTGACCACCCACGCCAAGGCCAGCGTCGCCATGTCCACGCCCCGTTCCGCCGCGTGAACACGCAGAGCATCAAGCGCGTCGTGCACACGATCGGTCAGGAAGTCCCCGTACGGTTCCGGGCGAAGGGTCATGCGCGAGCCTTCGGGAAACGGTTCGTCACGAGCATACTTGCCGGTGAGCCACCCTCCCGCGAGCGGGCTGAAGGGCGTGAAACCGAGACCCTGGTCGCGCAGAAGCGGAAACAGCTCGGCTTCGTCGCGACGATCGAGCAGGCTGAAGGAGTTCTGTATCCACTCGAAACGGGTCCAGCCGTTCGAATCGCACAACCACAGTGACTTGGCGGTGAGCCACGCCGGCATGTTCGACGCTCCGATGTAGCGCACCTTGCCCTCGCGCACCAGGTCGTCGAGCGCCCACAGGGTCTCCTCGACGGGTGTCGTAGGATCGGGCTCGTGAATGAGGTAGATATCCAAGTGATCGGCCCCCAGCCGGCGCAGGCTCGCCTCCACTTGCCGGAAGATGTGGCGCCGAGAAAGACCCCAGTCGTTGGGACCGTCGCCCACCGGGTTGAACACCTTGGAGCTCAGGAGCAGCTGGTCCCTGACCGCGGACCCCTTGCGGGCCAACCAGCGGCCGATCATCTCTTCACTCCGTCCGCCACCATAAGCATCGGCTGTGTCGAACACGTTGATCCCGGCCGCGAACGCGGCATCCATGATGGCGGCTGCTTCCTCTTCCGACTCTCCCTTGCCGAAGAACGCGGGAGCGCTCCCGATGCCACCGAAGTTGCCGCAGCCGAGCATGACGGCTGATACTTTGACCCCAGTCCTACCCAGGCTCACATACTCCACGAGACCTCTATTCCTGCGCTCCCGCGAGGACTTGTTCGTCCTTTGTTCACCTGGTGCGCGCCGTACCCGCCGGGCTTGCCTCCCGGGCCGCCGTCTCCGAAGGCCCGCAGCGCATGAGGTCGAGACCACCGCTCAGAAGTTCGTCTTTGGACCGGCGCACGTGCAGGAGTGTCTGGCGCGCGGCGCCTTCGGCCTCGCGCGCCTCGATTGCGGCGAATATGGCCCTATGGTCGGCCACCACCCGGGCAACCCTCGTGGGCAGCGCCATGACCGCCTTGCGCGCATCGAGCACGTGATCTTCGAGATCGTTCAGGATGCGGGCGATGATCTGATTGCCACCGGCTTCACGGATGGTGCGATGGAAAGCGCTGTCGGCCGCGACAAGCGCGGCATGGTCGCCGGCTTCGATCGCCTTTGCCATCGCTTCTAGGTGGCCTTCAAGGGCAGCAAGCTCCGACGGGGTTATTCGGAGAGCGGCGAGTTCGGATACCTTGACCTCGAGCGCCTCGTGCACCTCCAAGATCTGCACCACTTCCTGTCGATGGCCAAGCAGCCACACATACCAGTCCTCGGCCAGGGAGACCACCTGACGTTCGCACACGAAGGTTCCACGACCAGGGGCCACTCGCAACACGCCGGTGGTCTCAAGAGTACGAATCGCCTCGCGCAAGGACGTTCGGCTCACCGACAGCAACTCCATCAACTCCCGTTCAGGCGGGAGCTTGGCCCCCGGGGCCAATGTTCCCTCATACACGAGTTTCTGGATCTGCTCCTTCGCCCCGTCCGAGAGGCGACGAGGTTTGACTGGGTTGAATATCTTGTTCACCGGCAATGCGCCATCATCCCCCCAAGTACGCTTCTCTGATCGCTTCGTCCCCCATCAGATTGCAGGCTTCGTCGGCCGCGACGATCCG
>JAENWE010000008.1 GCA_016650185.1 Vicinamibacteria bacterium
CGAGGAACACCCTGGCCGCTCGGCTCTCATGGGCCGCGCGACTGACCACCGCGTCGGGTTTGACTCGCGGAAAAGTGACCTTGCTGCGGGACACTCCAATCACGGGAACGTAGCCCGTGGCGAAACTCTCGGCGCTCCGGGCGACAAGCCGCCACCTATTGGGCGAGAGCGGGTCGGGAAGGGCCCGCACCACGTCGAACTCCGGGCCGACGATGGCCTGCGCCTGGCCCTCCGCCAGTGCATGCGCGCCCGAACGAAGCGCGACGTAGGCGAGAGTTCCCGCCATCGCCCATCGATTCGCGCCGCCGAATCTGAACCAGCGGGCGCCGAAACAGGCCACGACCAGAAGCAGAAGAAGAGCCGGGTCCATAATGAAGATCCAGTCCCACGAGTACCAGGTCGCATCGAAGGGGAGAAGGGCCCGGGTGCCATAACTCGTCCACAGGTCGAAAACGATGTGCAGGCTCACCGCCAGCCAGGCAACGAGAAAAGTGGGAACGAATCTCCGGTTCGACCTGGGCCAGCGCGAAAAAACAAGAGCCAGCCCGCCCGCGAGAAATGGGCTCGCCGAAAAAGCGTGGGAGAGCCCCCGATGGTGTTCGAGATAGGCCACGTTGCCCCAAAAACCGCTGACGATGTCCAGGTCGGGCAGATTGGAGCCGAGGGCCAGGGTGAGAGTCGCTCCGGTCACTTTCTTGTCGAGGCCCATCCGGGCGATGGCGACGCCCGCGAGGGTGTGGGTCAGGTTGTCCATGATCCAGCCGAAAACTCCTGGTCCGAAACGGCGCGGCTACCTGGATCCAACCATATCTTCAGGCTTCACCCAGGCATCGAATTGTTCCGCGGTCACGAGACCCAGCTCGATCGCGGTGGCCTTCAAGGTCTGGCCCTTCTTGTGCGCGGTCTTGGCGATCTTCGCGGCGTTGTCGTAGCCGATGTGCGGGTTGAGGGCGGTGACCAGCATCAGGGAATTGCGGAGGTTGTCGTCGATCTGAGCTGCGTTCGGTTCAATGCCATAGGCGCAGTTCGTCCGGAAGCTCTCGCAGCCATCCGCGAGGAGGCGGGCGCTCTGAAGGAAATTGTGAATGATGAGCGGCTTGAAGACGTTCAACTCGAAGTTGCCCGAGGCCCCGCCGATATTGATGGCGACATCGTTGCCCATCACTTGGGCGCACAGCATGGTCATGGCTTCGCTCTGGGTCGGGTTGACTTTGCCGGGCATGATGGACGAACCGGGCTCGTTCTCCGGAATCGACAGTTCGCCGATGCCACAGCGCGGGCCGGAGGCAAGCCAGCGGATGTCGTTCGCGATCTTCATGAGCGATGCGGCCAGGGTCTTGAGCGCTCCGTGGGCATGGACGAGAGCATCGTTGGCGGCCAGGGCTTCGAACTTGTTGGGCGCGGTCACGAGGGGAAGGCCCGTGAGCTCTGCGAGTTTCTTCGCCACGCGCACCGCGTATTCCGGATGAGCATTCAGACCCGTGCCTACGGCAGTTCCGCCGAGAGCCAATTCGCTCAGGTGCGGAATCGCAGCCTCTACATGCCTGAGCCCGTGATCGAGCTGAGCGACATAGCCTGAGAATTCCTGCCCGAGAGTGAGAGGCGTCGCGTCCTGGAGGTGAGTCCGGCCGATCTTCACGATGTCCCGAAACGCCCCGGCTTTGCCGTCGAGCTCATCCCTCAGCGCGCGGACTTTGGGCAGAACCTCGTGGATCATCGCTTCCACCGCCGCCACACTCATGGCGGTCGGGAAGACATCGTTGCTCGACTGGCCTTTGTTGACGTCGTCGTTTGGATGGATCTTTCGACCTTCGCCTCGTTCGCCGCCCAAGATCTCCGAGGCGCGGTTCGCCAGAACCTCGTTGGCGTTCATGTTCGACTGGGTTCCAGAACCGGTCTGCCAGATAGCGAGCGGGAACTCGCCCGGATGCTTTCCGGCGATGACCTCGTCGGCCGCTTTGACGATGGCCTCACCCTTCCTTGGATCGAGCGCCTTCAGGTCGACGTTGACCAGCGCCGCCGCCTTCTTGACGAGAACCAGGGCCCTCACCAGCTCGGGCGGCATCTTCTCCGTCGAGATCTTGAAATTCTGGAGCGACCGCTGGGTCTGAGCGCCCCAGAGCCTGTCCGCCGGGACGTCGATGGGGCCGAACGTGTCTTTCTCGGTGCGTGTGGAAGTCATATCAAGGGAAGTCTAAGGGGGCCGGGGATCGCGCATGTAGGAGCCCCCGCGCGCGCCGTTCGTCGGGTGAAAGGGGGCATACGCGGACGCGCAGTGGTGGTTCTCGAAGAGGAACATCCGCGCGACCCTCATCCTCCCTCGCTCTCGTGGGAGACGGAGCGGGTGGACAAGTACAACCGAATCGCCTGGCTGATCGTGGACCGCCTCGCGGCGGCCGGCACGGACGCCACGTTTCCTGAAAACAACTTCGTGGAGATTCAGGAGCCTGCGGACTTTGGCTTGCGGATCGACTCGCGCCGCGGCGACGGCCGAAAAATCATCGACATCGTTGCGGACAGCACGGCGGCCGCCATGGGGCTCAAGAAAGGCGACACCATCATTCGAATGGATGACGCCATGATCCGAACTGCGGGCGACATGGGCCGAGCCTTCGACGACCACCCGCCCGGCGCGCCGCTGGTCCTGGAGGTGGATCGAAAGGGCCGGCGCCTGATCATGCAAGGTATCTTCCCCCCCACCCCAAAGCCCCCGCGGAGGGAAGAGGCGTTCAAGCACACAAAACCATCGGGACGGGTGGATGTGGTTCGGCAGGGCAACACCTTCGAGGCCCGGACCCGGGGCGTCACCGGCTTCACTCTCCTTCTTTCGCCCGAGGTGATCGATTTTGACCAGCAAGTGAAGGTGGTCGTGAACGGGAGGGTCGCTTTCGAAGGCCCGGTTGAACGGAGTGTGTCGACGCTCCTTCGCTACGCGACGAGAGACAACGATCGCACCATGCTCTTCGGCGCGGAGTTGCCGATCCTCGTGCCCTGACCCCGACCCCGACCCCCATCATCCGGGGCGTATGACAACCTTCACATGCGCCCGGACGAACCGGGCCTTTAGACTGTGAATTCATTCAAGGTTCGGGGCCTTTGCCTGCTGGGCCCGCTGGGCCTTGACCCCACCTTTGGAGCCCTCCGTTGTCCGAGCTTAGAAATGACCTCGCCGCCCTCAAGATCGAGCGCGACGCCCCCGTCGCCTCGCGGCGCTGGCCTGTCTTCCTGCTCCTGCCCGCGGTCCTGTTCCTGGGCGCACTCTATGTCCTGAGATTCCAGGACCGCGCCATCGAAGTGGCGACGGTGAAGGTCACGAGGACCGAGGTCTCGGCCGAGTCGATCGCCGCGGGCCACGCAGGGGCGCCGCTGCTCACCGCTTCGGGCTACATCGTGGCCCGCCGGAAGGCCGTGGTGTCCGCAAAAATCCAGGGGCGTCTGTCGAGCCTGCGTGTCGAGGAAGGCAGTCGCGTTCGTGAAGGCGAGATCATCGCCCGGCTCGAGAATCGTGACTACCTGGCCCAGGTCGAGCGGGCCGAGGCCTCGGTTCAGCGCTCCGAAGCCGACCTGGCCGAGGCCAGTCGTCAGAAGCGGGTAGCCGCCGATCTCGAACGTCAGCAGATCGGGACCAAAGACACGTTGGAGGCGGCCAGTTCCCGCGTCGCGGTGACGGAAGCCGCCCTCCGTCAGGCGCGGGCCGACGCGGAATTCTACCGGGCCGTGCTCGCCAACACCGAGATTCGCGCGCCCTTCTCCGGCACCGTGGTCAAGAAGATGGCGGAAGTCGGCGAGAGTGTCGCCCCTATTCCGCCGGGCGTCAACATCTCGACCGCCTCCGGCGCCATTGTGGCCCTGGCGGATCTGGACACGCTCGAGGTAGAGGTCGATGTGGCCGAGTCGAACGTGGCCAAGCTGAGCGCGGACCAGCCGGCGGAAGTCACTGCCGAGGCGTTTCCAGACCGAAAGTTCAACGGACGCCTTCGGCAGATCATACCCACTGCGGATCGCACCAAGGCCACGGTCCAGGTGAAGGTGACCATTCTCGACAAGGACAAGGACCTGAAGCCGGAGATGAGCGCGCGCGTGCAGTTCACGGAGAAGGCGGTCCCGGTGAACCGGAGCATTGCGGGAGGGGCGTCGGACCTTGGGGCAGCGGTTCAATCCGTGGTGACGGCACCCGAGTCGGCGATCGTGACCCGCGACGGCGCGAGTGTCGCTTTCGAGATCGTGGAAGGCCGCGCGAAGCGAAGAGTGGTCGAGGTAACGTCGAAGAACGGCGGCGCCGCGCGCATCAAGAAAGGCCTTTACGGGGGCGAAACCCTCGTGGACGCCCCGCCCGTGAATTTGCAGGACGGCGACTCGGTTCGACCCAAGGCGAACTGAGCCGGCAAAAGAAGAATTCCAGAAGGATCTTCAAGCATGACAACGATGGTTTCAGTCAAGGACGTCACCAAGGTCTACAAGCGAGGCGCCGAAGAGCTGACGGTGCTGGACTCGCTCAATCTCGATGTGCCGGAGGGCGAGTTCGTTGCCCTCATGGGCCCCTCGGGATCGGGCAAGACCACCCTCTTGAACCTCATCGCCGGTATCGATCGGCCCACGAAGGGCGCGGTGGTGGTGGGCGGAAAGGACATCGCGGTCCTCTCGGAGGGGGACCTCGCGAAGTGGCGCAGCCGGAACGTCGGGTTCATCTTTCAGTTCTACAATTTGATTCCCGTGCTTTCCGCGGTCGAAAACGTCGAACTGCCTCTGCTTCTGACCAAGCTCAGCAGGAAGGAACGGCGCGAGCGGGCCCTCACCGCCCTCAAGATTGTGGGCCTCGCCGATCGTTCCTCGCACTACCCCCGCCAGCTCTCGGGCGGTCAGGAGCAGCGCGTGGCCATCGCACGGGCGGTGGTGACCGATCCCCAGGTCCTGGTCGCGGACGAGCCGACCGGTGACCTCGACGCCAAGAGCGCCGAGGAGATTCTGAACCTCATGGAAACTCTGAATCGCGACTTCAAGAAGACCATCGTGATGGTCACCCACGACCCCCGGGCCGCCGAGCGCGCGCACGTGCAGCGGCACCTCGAAAAGGGCGTTCTCCTCCAGCGCTAGGCGGAAATCACCATGAAATATCTTCCCTTCGTCTTCAAACACCTCCGTCGCAACTGGGTCCGTACCGGAAGCACGGTGGTCGCCATGGCGGTTTGCATCTTCCTCCTCTGCACCCTCCGTTCGGTGCTCGCCGAGGTGGACAGCATGCTCGCGGCCTCGAGCGCCAGCCGCCTCGTGACTCGTCATTCGGTCAGCCTCACCTTCAATCTTCCCGTCGCCTACGAGGCGCGCATTCAGTCGGTGCCGGGGGTCAAGAGCGTGGCCAGGACCATCTGGTTCGGCGGGTCGCTGCCGGCCAAGAAGGAAGGACAAGCGGACGGGGGTACCGACTCCACCACCGATTGGAGCAACTTCTTCAACAACATGGGAGTGGACGCCGATAAGTTTTTCCCCATGTATCCGGAGCTCACCATCGCGCCCGATCAGTGGCAATCCTTCCGAGAGACCCGCCAGGGTTGCGTCGTCGGGAGCAAGCTGGCGAAGAAGTTCAACTGGAAAGTCGGCGATCGCTTCTTCCTGGAGAGCTTCATCCCGCCCTATCGAAGGAGGAGCGGCCCTTTCGAATTCGTGGTGAGCGGCGTCTACGAAGCGGACCTCGCAAAGTATCCGGGCACCGACGTCTCCACCATGTACTTTCACTACGAGTACGTCAAGGAGGGTCTGGGCCGTGAGATCGGGGTGGGAACCTACATGGTCGAGATCGAGAACGGCGACCGGGCGGCCGTCGTCGGGAAGGCCATCGACGCCCTTTTCGAGAACAGCAGCGCCACCAGCATCACCGAGACGGAGCAGGCTTTCAAGGCCGGCTTCATCGCCATGGCCGGCAATCTGGCCCTGCTCCTGAACGGAATTGGGCTGGCCGTCGCCTTCACCATTCTCCTGGTCACCGCGAACACGATGAGCATGGCCGTGCGGGAACGGCGCACCGAGATCGGGGTCTTGAAAACACTCGGCTTCTCGAGCGCACACGTGATGGGTTTCGTGGTCGGCGAAGCCCTTTTGCTGGGCGTCCTGGGCGGGGCGCTCGGCGTATTTGGAAGTCAGGGGTTGCTGTACGGCTTGTCCGTCTTGCCCGGAGTGAACGAACTGCTCGCCGGCATCGGCCTCAGCGGTCTGCAGCTCAAACCCGAAGTGGCGGCGCTCGGGTTCTTCATCGCGGTGGCTCTGGGCCTCTTCGCCGGCCTCATCCCCGCGCTTTCCGCGTATCGCGCCCGGATTACCGACATTCTGAGGACGGTCTGATGGCCCTTCCCCTTTCCTACAACATCCGCAACGTTCGCGTGCGCTGGCAGGTGACCCTGCTGGCGATCTCAGGTATCGCCCTCGTGGTCGCGGTCTTTGCCGTGCTTCTTTCGATGTCGGCAGGGTTTCAGATGGCCCTCCGCTCCACCGGCCGCCCGGACAACGCTTTGATCGTGCAGCGCGGTTCCGCCTCCGAGTTGACCTCGGGCATCTCGATCAACAACCGAAACACCATCCTTTCGGATGAGCGGATCGCCCGCAGGCCGGACGGTTCGGCCCTGGCGTCGTGGGACTGGGTGGTGGTGATGAGCCTGCCCAAGATCGACAACGGGGGATCGACCAACGTCACCTTGCGCGCGGTGCCGCCCCAGGCCTTCGAGGTGCGGGGAGGGATCGAGATCGTCGAAGGAAAGAACTTCGCTTCGGGCCTCGATGAAGTCATCGTGGGCCGCAAGATCGCCGGCCGCATCGAGGGCCTGAAGGTCGGCCAGCGCGTGAAGTACATGAACAAGAGCTTCAACGTGGTCGGCATCTTCGAGTCTCAGGGCGGCGCCTTCGAAAGCGAGATATGGGGCGACTTCGATGTGCTGGGGGCCATGTTCAATCGGGGCGCGGGATCGAACTCGGTGACGGTGCGAATGAAAGACGCCTCGCAAATCGCTGCCCTGGACAAGTGGATTCGCGCCCAGCCGCAGATGCAGCTTCAGGCTGTGCCGGAGAGCAAGTACTACGCCGACCAGTCCGGGCCCCTCGCCGTGATCCTGAAGGGCCTGGCCGGTTTCGTGGCCTTCGTCATGGGCGTGGGCGCGGTTTTCGGCGCCATGAACACGATGTACGCCATCGTGGCGTCGCGCACGCGCGAGATCGGTACCCTGCGCGCGCTTGGATTCTCGCGGTTCTCGATCCTGTTCTCATTCGTGATGGAGTCGATGTTCCTGGCC
>JAENWE010000009.1 GCA_016650185.1 Vicinamibacteria bacterium
GGTGTCGAACACCACGCCTCTCCCCGCGAAGATCTATGCCGGCGAGGGCATCGCCCAGGTTCTCTTCTTTGAAGGGGACGAGTTGTGCGAGACGAGCTACGCGGACCGCAAGGGCAAGTACCAGTCTCAACAGGGTCTGACCCTCCCCAAGCTGTAGCGCTCAGGTCGAGTTTCGGGGATGATGATCCCCATGGTTCACGAAACCGTCGTCATGGAAGGTCATCTGATCGACTCGGATGTCCTGCGCCGCGCCTTCAACGCCATCGTGGAAGAGGGCGGAACTTTCGAGATCCTGGAGTTCAAGGTCGGCCGCACCAACGACGAGGCCACCCGCGCCGTCCTGGATGTGAAAGCGAAAGACCCGGCGGGATTGGATCGGGTCCTCGAACATCTCTCCTATTTCGGCGCCGCCACCCAGAGCGGCGATGCCTCGTGGCGCGGCGCGGAGGCCGACGGGATCCTGCCCGACGACTTCTACGCCACCACAAACTTCGATACCCTGGTTCGCATCGACGGTCGATGGGTGAATGTGGCCAGCCAGAAGATGGACTGCGCTCTGGTCCTACGGGAGGGGCGCCCCACCTGCGTGAAGCAGCGTCTGGTTCGGAAGGAGGAAAGGGTGGCGCTGCGCGGGACCGGGATCAGAGTGAAGCCGCCCGAGCGCAGCCGCGACTATTCGATGTTCGGCTTCATGACCAACGACATTTCCGCGGAGATCAACAAGGGGATTGCGATTTCCAGCACCGCACGTGAGATGCAGCGCACCCGCAAGGCGGGGGAGAAGATCGTGGTGGTCCCCGGCCCGGCGGTGGTCCACTCGGGCGGAGACAGCGCTCTCGGGCGTTTGGTGCGGGACGGGTGGGTGGATGTCATCCTGTCCGGCAACGCCTTCGCGACCCACGATTTGGAGAAGGCGATTGTGGGCACGAGCCTGGGCGTCTGTCAGATGAGCGGCCGTGCGGTCGAGGGCGGAAGCCGGAATCATCTTTTCGCCATCAACGCGGTGAACCGGGCGGGCGGCATCCGAGAGGCGATTGAGAGGGGTGTGGTCAAGTCAGGCGTGATGTTCGAGGCGGTCAAGCGCGACATCCCCTTCGTCCTTGCCGGCTCGATCCGGGACGATGGGCCATTGAAGGATGTCATCACGGACATCCGCGATGCGCAGATCGCCTACGCCAACGCTCTCGAGGGAGCAGGTGTCTGCCTGATGCTCGCCTCGGCCCTCCACGCCATCGCAGTTGGGAACCTTCTGCCCGTGGCCGTCCGGACCGTTTGCGTGGACATGACCGAGTCCGTCCCCGTGAAGTTGGGCAACCGGGGGACCATGCAGGCCATTGGCCTGGTGACCGACGTGGGGTACTTTCTTGAACGGCTTGAGAGCGAACTCAGAGTCACCTGAGAGAGACTCTGAGTTGGTCGCGGCGCGATCGACGGCCGATACCGCTCACTCGAGCGGGCGTGTCGGAACGTTCGTCGCTTCGGTCGCGGCGGCGTGGCTCGGGCTGAGCGCGGCTCCGGGCTGTGCTTCGGCCTCAAAGAACAACGCGCCCCAAGTCAACCCGGCCATGCTGGCGCGTGAGGCCGATGCCGAACTGGAGCGAGGGTGCTATCGATGCCTCCTCGCTTCGGCGGAGAAGTACGAAGCGGCGATCGCCGCCGGCGCCGAATCTCTGGACTTGGCGGCCGCGGGAGCCTGGGCCCTGGCGGCGGTGCGCGAACGCGAACTCGGTTTGCAGCCGTCGGACGCCATGGAACGGGCTCGCAGCCACCAGTTGAAGCCGTCGTCCGCAAAAGAGGAGATGACCGTCAAGGGCAGGGCTGGCGGACCTGCACCGTCGCCTGTGCCCAGCGAGGTCATTGAGGCCTACATTCGAATCGTATCGAGCCTGCCGCTGCTGAACGAGGGTGTCAGCAAAGAGGCCCAGGAGGCGGCGTCTCGCGTCGCGCGTGAACTGACCAACGGCACGAGCATGGAGGCGGTGAGGTCGCGCCCTGCTCGCGAAGGGATGTTGGCGCCTCCCGAACGCCCGGAGCCGCGTGCGGTCGCCGTGCTGCGGCAGCGCGCGGCCTTGGGCCATGATCCCGCGGCGTCTTACCTCATCCAATCGCTCGCTTGTTCCTGGCTCCAACGGACTGCGTATTTGGGTCCGCCTGCCAAGGAGGCAGGGACCACGGACGGCGGCGAACCCCCAACAGGGCTCATGGCTTTTCGGTCGGCAACGTGCGCGCGTGAGGCCGACCCCGCACGCGCCGCGGACGCTCTCAATCGACTCGCCGAAATGGATCCACGCTTCCATGAGGCCCACTACTTCCTCGGCCATCTGAGGCTCGGCGAGATGAAGCTCGTCTCCGCAGAGCGGGAGTTCCTGGCCGCCGCCTCTGGCCTGCCGGGCATGACCGCGGCCTGGGCGATGCTTGGAGCCACCCGCCTGAGCATGGAGGAATACGAGTGGGCCGCGGCCGACCTCGCGCGCGCTCTCGAGATCGAGCCCAACCAGCGCGAAGCGATGCTGGCTCAGGCGCGCGCCCTTAACTACGCCGGTCGTTTCGAGGAGGCGCTTGCACCCACGAGGCGTTTGCTGGAACTCGGCGCGTGGTACGTGAGCGACGCGAATTACTGGCTCGCGTTTTCGGAGCTTCAACTCGGGAGCCTGCAGGACGCGGACATCCACGCTCGAGAGGCCAAACGCACGAATCCGATGAACGGTGACACCGCTCGACTTTCGGGCCTGGTCGCCCATCGGCTCGCCGAATTCGAGCGCGCCCGGCATGAATTCGACCTTGCGGTCTCGCGAAACGCTTCTGACTGCGAGTCTCATCTTCATCTTGGGATGATCCACGGACAGCTAGAGCGGTTCGAGGCCTCGGTCGGAGCTTTCGTCCGCGCCCGAGACTGCTACGCCGTCGTGGCCGATTCAGCTTCAGTTCGTCGAAATGAGATCGATGCCTCATCTCTTCCGGAACCGCGCAAGGAAATCGCTCGGGCGCGTCTGGCTCAGCGCGTCGCCGGCTATCGGCGTGCCCAGGCCGGCGCCTCGCTTGGCGCTGCCGAAGGCGAGACCCAGGGCGGCGCCTATGACAAAGCTCTTGCCCACCTGGACGGCGCCGCGGTCGAGCCGGACCTGAGCGCGCGGGTAGGAGAGCTGCGGACCCGGATCGCGGCGCTCCGCGCGCGTCGGTAGCGGCGGCCTGCCCCACCACGATTCGAGCCTGCGCGGTTGGGGTGCATTCCCAACTTATTGCACGCCCCCATTTCGGCCTGGTTCTACGAGTTTCCACGGGGGCAAAATGGTCGACGCGACGGCACCTTCCGTGAAAAGGTCCCCAAACGCCCAATGGATGCCCCGCAGGCTGCAATAAATGGGGAACGCTCCCGCGCGGTTGGGACCAGGTCGGCGGAGGTCTCCCCCCAGGGTTACTTGCGCGTCCGGTAGAACCGGATCAGATCCATGCTCTCGGGCGCCTGGTGGCCCAACTGCCGAAGCATGGTCGTGAGCTGGCCGCGATGGTAGCTGCCATGGTTCACCACGTGTTGGAGCATGTGCCAGAAGACGGAGGATCCGAGGTCACCGGCCAGGGTCTTGTATTCGAACGTGCGCTCGATCCCGGTTTCCCCAAGGCCTTCCAGGAAGCGCCGCACGTCCGACTCCGTTTTGGCCCAAAGATCCCGAACCGTGGCGACGTTGGGGAAGGTCTCGCGAGGAAGCTGGGAGGTGGGAGAGACGCCGTTCCAGCGCTGGTGCCAGGCCCACTCGGCCGAATACACGTGGCCGAGCGTGTCCTGAACGGAGGTGAAGCTCGAGCCCAGCTCTTTGGCGAATTCTTCGGGAGTGAGGGGCATCAAAGCGGCGAGCATCCGGTCGCGGGCCCAGTAGTGATAGTCGAGAAGAGTGCGCAGGTCTTGAATGGTCACAGGCGTTCGAGTCTCCTTGGTGCTGATTTAGTCTAGCCCGAGCCCTCCTTGCGAGGGCTCCCAAAGAGCGAGTCCACAGGAGGAGTCATCCGTGCCGGCGAAGAAGAAACGAACCGACAGACCCCTGGCGGGCGCCGACCTGATCAAGGAAGCCTGTCGCCGGATACGGGTGGCGCGGAGCTACTGGGACGCGCACAACAACCGGGCGTGCCGGGGTGAGCGCGAGAAAGCCCTCGCCCTGTACGAAAGCCTGAGCCCTTTGGAGCGCGAGAAGGTGCCTCAAGAACTACGAGTCTGGCTGCGGTATCGAAGCGAGAAATACTTCGGCCACCAGCGGACGCCGCCGGGCGGCCGCCGCGGATAAGGTCCGTCGTGCGGGCTGCCGGCGTTCGGCTATTTGCCCGCGAGTTCCGTGGGACAAACTCCCACCATCATGGCGGGTCGGTTCGCGGACTACATCCGTGACCGTTGAAAGAAACCCACCACCGTCATCGCTAAGGCCGCATCGTTCTGAGCGGACTGAAGCGATCTTGTGCTACTTGACCCTGACGCCGCTCTCCACGTCTTTGTCGAAGCCGGCCAGGACAGCCTTGCCGCCGACCGTGGCCGCGAGCAGCATGCCGTGGGACTCGACGCCCATGAGCTTCGCCGGCTTGAGATTGGCGATCACGATGATGGTCCGGCCGATCAGCTGCTCGGGCTCATAGGCCTCGGCAATTCCGGAGACGATCTGACGCGGGACCCCGCCCACGTCAAGTTGGAGCTTGAGGAGTTTCTTCGAGCCTTTGATCTTCTCCGCGGCGATGACTTTGGCCACGCGTAGATCCAGGGCGCCGAATGCCTCTATTCCCACGAGTTCGGGGCCGGGAGGCGCGGTGGGGAGCGCAGCCGCGGGGGCCGGAGGTGTGGCGTCGGGCGCTGTCTGGTCGGGCTTCGGGTCAGGGGACGTCGTTTCTTCGGCCACGGGGGCGGAGATCTCCTTGGCGGGCGGCGCTGCTTTCTTGAGTTCGATACGGGGGAAAAGCGGTTGAACGTCGCCGAGTGGCTGGCCTTCTTTCAGGAGCCCATACTGAACGCTCGAACGGGCTTCGGACTCCTTGGGAATACCCAGCATGTCGAGGACCTTTGAGGCGGAAGACGGGATGACCGGCGAGGCCAGCAGCGCCACGATACGAACGCGCTCCGCCAGCCGGTAGAGGAAGTCGTTCAGTTCCGAAGCGCGAGCCGGGTCTTTGGCGAGATTCCAGGGCGCGGTCTTCACGATCCACTGGTTGGCCTCGCTCACCGACGCCCAGATTTCGTTCAGCGCGAGCGAAAAATTGAGCGCGTCATAGGCCTGAAAAATAGACTCGACATCGAGGTCGCCCTCGGCCGCGTCCACTCTCGCCGGAATCTTCCTGTCGCAGTACTTGGCGATCATGGTGAGCGAGCGGGACACGAGGTTTCCGAAGTCGTTGGCCAAATCGGAGTTGTACCGCTGGGCCAGACCGGCTTCGTTGAAGTCCCAGTCCTGACCGAACGACGTCTCGCGGAGAAAGTAGTAGCGCACCGCATCCACGCCGTACTGATTGGCGAGCCGCTCCGGGTCGATGATGTTGCCGGTGCTTTTGGAGAGCTTCTTCCCGTCTTTGGTCATCCAGCCGTGGGCGAAGACGCGAGACGGGGGATTGAGGCCGGCGGCGATCAGCAGGCCCGGCCAGTAGAGGCAGTGGAAGCGGATGATCTCTTTGCCGATGATATGCATCCGCTCCGCGCCCTGGCCCCAGAACTTCTGGAATTCGGGTGAGTCCTCGGCATAGCCCAGAGCCGTGATGTAGTTCGACAGGGCATCGACCCAGACGTAGAAGACGTGAGACGGGTCATCGGGGATCGGGATACCCCACTTCACCCGGGCCCGTGAAATCGAGAAATCCTGCAGGCCTTGCTTCACCACCGAGAGAACCTCGTTCTTTCGGCTTTCGGGAGCGATCTTCATCCGGTCTGAGCGGATGAGATCTTCGAGAACCTCTTGGTAGGCCGAGAGCCTGAAGAAGAAGTTCTCCTCCTCGGTCCATTCGCAGGCGCGCTCATGATCGAGGCAGAGGTTCCCCGGCTGCTTCATCTCGTCGTCGGTTTTGAACGCCTCGCAGCGCGGGCAGTACCAGCCCGCGTAGGTGCCGCGATAGACCGCGTCCTGCCCGTCGGGAGTCTTGGCGACCCGCAGGCGCCCCCACAGCCTCAGAACCCCTCGCTTGTGAATCTCGTCGGTGGTGCGGATGTAGCCGTCGTACTGGATGTTGAGGGTTCCCCACAAGGCTCTGAAAACACCCGAGATCTGATCGCAGTAGTCCTGCTCGTGGATGCCCTTCTCTTTGGCGATCCGTTCGATGTTCTGGCCGTGCTCGTCCGTACCGGTCAGGAAAAAGACATCGTCGCCATGAAGGCGCCGCGAGCGGGCGAGGGCGTCGGACGCGATCGTGCAATAGGCGTGGCCCGCGTGGGGCACGTCGTTTACGTAGTAGATCGGAGTCGTATGGAAGAGAGTGCGTTTGGTCAACGGATCAGTGATCTTATTTCTTATGAGTGACTTAGAGAAGGCCAAGCTGCTTGAAGCTGGCGAAAGCCCGGCCGCCGATGACGATGTGATCGACCAGGGCGATGCCCAGAACCTCACCGGATCGGGCAAGACGATACGTCAACGCCTTGTCTTCTTCCGA
>JAENWE010000010.1 GCA_016650185.1 Vicinamibacteria bacterium
TGCCGGGCCTCATCGAGGCCCTGCATGACCCCTCGCCCCTGGTTCGCCTGCATGTGGTGAGGGCGCTCGGGAATCTCGGCGATTCGGCCAGGACGGCCGTGCCCGCTCTTATCGAGGTCCTGAACGGGGATCCGGACCGCGAGGTTCGAAAGGAAGTGAGTCTCACTCTTTCGAGACTGCCGGGAAGGTGAAGGGGCCTCGCCTCGGACCCGCCGGGTGGGGAGGCTGACCGCCGCCGCCCGTCGACTCAGCGAGCGACGGTAGGCAACGCGTAGGCCGCCGCTTCGAGATCGTTGCGCACCAGCAGGATCGGCGCGGCCAGTGCGGGGGGATTCCAGGTACAAGGCCTAAGGCGTGACCTTGACGCCCCGCCAGAAAGCGATGCGGCCGGTGATTTCGGCCGCCGCCTTCAGGGGGTTCGGGTAGTACCACGCGGCCGCCTTGTTCTGTTGGCCGTTCACGTTGATGTCGTAATACGACGCTTCGCCCTTCCAATGACAGGTCGTCTTCTTGTCGCTCGAGGAGAAGAAGTCCCGACGGAGAGAGTCCTTGGGGAAATAGTGGTTGCCCTCGACCACGACGGTGTCGTCCGTCTCCGCGATGACTTCGCCGTTCCAGGTTGCTTTCATGAGCGTCCCTCTCTTTAACTGTTCAGTCCCCGCGGCGAGCCCAGCGCCCGGAGTATGGCGGAGTGTAGCCCGGCGACCGTGTCGTCGCGGTGTTATGGTCGCGGGGCATGACTCAGGCTCTTCAAGACATCTACGCACCCCAGAACAAGTGTTTCGGCTGCGGTCCCAAAAACGACAAGGGGCTGCGGATCAAGAGCTTCGTCGACGGCGATCTCATCGTCGCCACCTTCGCGCCGGAGCCGCATCACGAGGCCTGGGAAGGGGTCGTGAACGGCGGCATCGTGGGGTGTCTGTTCGACTGTCACAGCAACTGGGCCGCCGCCTACCACCTGATGAAGAAGGCGGGCAGCGATGACCTGCCGCCGACCGTCACCGCGGACTTTCACGTCAGGCTCAAGCGGCCGACACCGTCTCGGGGTCCGTTGGTCGTGAAGTCGAAGGTGGTCGAGTCCACAGAAGATCGGGCAACCGTCGAGTCGACGATTGAAGTGGACGGCGTCGTCACCTCGACCTGCCGCGGGACTTTCGTCGCGGTGAAGCCCGGCCATCCCGCGTATCACCGCTGGTAGAAAGCCGCGCGACGTCACTCACCAGCCGAGACGCCATGAGCGATTCAAATCCTCGGCCCGCACCGGTGAACCATCGGCGGCCCCGCACCTCCTTGAGCGCATGGCGGGAGGCGGGCCGGCCATGGATGTTTCGCGGGCGTTCGATTTTCACGCGGGTCGCCGGCCGGGATGAGGCGCCGGCACTTTTGCTGATCCACGGCTTTCCGACCGCCTCGTGGGACTGGGAGGCGCTTTTTGGCCCGCTCACCCAAAGTCATCGGGTGTTCGCCGCCGACATGATGGGTTTTGGATTCTCGGACAAGCCCGGGGACTATTCGTACACCATCGCGGCCCAGGCGGACCTTCAGGAGTCGTTCCTCACCCATCACGGGATCACGGCCTACGGCGTGCTCGCGCACGACTATGGAGACACCGTGGCCCAAGAGCTACTCGCGCGACAGAGCGAGCCGGGAAACCGCCCGAAGATGCGGAGCCTCGCTCTGCTCAACGGCGGTCTCTTCCCGGACGCCTATCGGCCGCTTCTGATGCAGAAGCTCCTCCTGTCGCCACTGGGACCCTTGGTCGCTTCGCTGACCACACGCTCCGCGCTGGCGCGCAGCCTCCGGAAGATCTTCGGCGCCTCGACCCAGCCCGACGACGAACTCATCGATGGCGCCTGGCGACTCATCACTCACAATCACGGCCTGGCCGTGGTGCCGCAAGTGATTCGGTACATGGCAGAGCGCAAGGTTCATGGCGAGCGCTGGGTGGGCGCGCTGCAAGGCGCCACCATCCCTCTGAAGCTGATTGATGGCGGCGCCGACCCCATCTCGGGCAGGCACATGGCCGAACGCTACCGCGAGCTCATCCCTCGACCGGACATCACCATCTTGGAGGGAATCGGTCACTATCCTCAGTGCGAAGCGCCCGATGAAGTGCTTGGCGCCTTCGCCGCATGGGCGGCCGGATCGTGATCGAAGGGTGATCGTCGGCCCTTGCCGCCCTAGCCCGGGCTAGCAGTCCGTGGTGAAAGTCCGCCGTCGCACCGAGACAAGCGATGCGCCCGGCTGGCAAGGCGCCGAGGAGCCTTGCTGATCCGGGAGAGCTCGGCTGCGTTTTCACTCGGTCCACACAAGAAGTCGATCGCCGTTCGGGAGGCTCTGGTCCAGCACCAGGCCGGGATCGTGTCGAGACAGGTTCTCGGCCGTCAACTGCAGACGGTCCAGGTCCAGGCCGGTGCCGCGAACGGCTAACTGCAGGGCGGGGCGTTTCATGCTGAAAAACCAGAAAGGGACATGGGCCACGATCAGACGGTGCTCCGCAGCGCGGTAGGCGAGCACTTCCAGGCTCTTCAGTTCGCGGGCCCCTGCCGCCAGGGACGCCGGCGGAGGTGTGACACGGGTGATGCGCCCGGAGGCGTCCACCTCAAGCATGGGCACTTGATTCAGAAACGCCCCCCGCGCCGCCGAGAAGCGGGTCAGGGCCTCAGACTGGCTGGCCTCTTGAACATCGACCGCCTGATAGACCAGGCGCCCGAAGATGGAGAGGCCCACGAGTGCGGCCATGCCAATTCCCAAGACGACGCGGGACGGAGTCACAGGGCTGGTCACCATGGCTTTAGACTACTCGCCAAATTCGATCCTTCCGCCGTGATTCTGCAGCTTCTTGGACCGACACGGCAGTCCGCCCCCGAACGCGCCCGTCCCAACAGCGAACACCGGCGATCTGGACCCA
>JAENWE010000011.1 GCA_016650185.1 Vicinamibacteria bacterium
ATCGGAGGGCGCAAGACATAGCGCAGCAGAGCCTCTCGACCCTCGGCGTCGAGCCCGCCCGCGCGGGTGGCTGCGTGCAGCGTGAACCCATCGAGTGACGCGCACAGCGGCTTGTCGTGGGCCAGTGCTCGGAGCCTGAGGTGGCTTCTTCGAGCCCTTCGGCGATCTGCTTCGCGATGGCGATCGACTCCTCGACCGGAATCGCACCCCGTCTCAGTCGCTCCGCGAGATCTTCACCTTCGACCATCTCCATGGCGAGGAAGTGAGCCGTCGATCCGTCGGGCATGGTCGCGCCTTCGAATCCATAGACGTGCGCGACGTTGGGGTGGTTCAGCGACGCGAGGACCTGAGCTTGGGGCTGTCACCGCCGGTGATTGTGCCTGCGACTCGGCGTCGCTAAAACACCCTTGACGGGGCCGCTCCGGCGCGCGCGACGCTGGTTGCCGGAGTCCGGGGAGGGCGCCCACGAGGGGCGAAGGGCCCACCGGCGATCTCCAATCTCTGGGACAGCTCGGGCCGGAAGGGTTTCGACTATCTATCTACCCGATCCTCCTCTCAGTGTTCTAGTGGACGGCTTGGAGAGTTCTCCCCCAGCCGGGCCAGAGCCTTATGTCGCGGCGCAGCCCGGGCGCCTCATCGACCTGGCTGAGCAGAACTGATGTCCCATCGGCGGCTACGTCATATCCGCTAATCCGGCCGGCATCGATGGATCCGGTCACCTTCTCCGGCTCGCCAAAGCTCAGGTCCGCCGCGGAGCGGAGGGCCACAGACACAATCCCCTGGGGCGTGATGTAGAAGAGACGGGTTCCCTGCCGATTGTAGCGGGGCTCGTCACCGCCCTGGTTGCTCACTCGCCGCCGGCTACCCGCGTCGGCGAGGTGCGCGACATACACGTCATGTCGGCCCGATTCGGATGAAACCCAGGCCACGAGTTTTCCATCCGGGGATACCGTGGGAGTGCCCTGATAATCCGGGCCACCGGCCAACAGGACGGGCTTGCCTGCGGGTGTGCCGTCGCCCGCGACCGCGATCAGATAGGCGTCGGGGTCGCCCCGGCTCGAGTCCAGGCTCAGACCGAGCATTCCCGCGGAGTAAGAGATCGAATGGATCACACCGGTGCCCTCGATCAAAGGGGCCGGCGGGGCGCTGCCGTCGAGGGGCATGCGATAGAAACGGTAGCCGCCGCCCGCGCGATCGGAATTGAAGAGAAGAAGGCGGCCGTCTTTCGAGAGGACCCCGTTTCCGTCATTGCCGGCGCCCGACTTCAATCGCGTCAGATTCCCACGCTCCAGATCGACGAGGCCGAGCTTGTCGTTGGCGCCGCCAATCGCTACGATGGCCCGCCTGAAGTCCTGGGACAGATTCGGGTTGCTGATCCATTCGCTGTCGAGGCTATCCAGGATCCTGGGCGCTCGGTCAGGCCCTTCCCAGGCCAGGCGCGCCTGTGAGTCGGCGCCCGACCCGGCGAGATACGCCAGGTCTCCGGCTCGGGTGACGTCGTACAAGGCGTTTCCCGTTCCTCCGCTCGTGGCTACGCCCTCGAGAACGGGAAAGGGCGCGCCACGAACCGAGCGCGAAGCGAGGTCGAAGGGGACTGCATACAGGCGGCCGGCCCGAGCAAAGACCAGGTGTCCGTCGTTCAGGTACCGCGGCCTGCTTCCCCCCTTGAGCAGGATCCGATGGGCGCCGGTCGCTGCGTCCGCGATGGCGATGGAGGCCTCGTCCATGGTCTGGTCGGAGGCCGATTTGATCGTGAACAGGACGCCCGCTCCGCCGGGCAGAAAGCACGGCAATCTATGGCTGACTTCGCCCGCCGCGCGGTTGAGTTTCGTGAACTCGTGCGGCTCGCCTTCCTGTTCGGACCTGGTCCAGAGGGCGTCCGACCAGTTGGGGGTATAGACGATGCGTCCATCCTCGCCCCAGTCGGCCCCGACGGGGTCGGCCATCACTGAGCCCACTTCGACCGGAATGCCGTCGGGGAGATCGATTCGAAAGACGCGCCCACGCGCGAAGAACACCAGGCGCTTGCCGTCTGGGGAGAATGTGGGTGCTGTGGCCCGTTCGGTCTTGGGCAGCAGGACCGCCTCGAATTGATCCAGGCGGCGGAGATAAAGAGCGCCCTGGCCGTCCTTGATTCCCACGAATACCACCTGGTCGCCCTGGGGAGAAATGGCGATGGAGGCCAGCGACGCGTTCCCGTTGTACATGACCACGGGGATGGTGACCGACTCCGGAAGCGGGAAGGAGACTCTCAGGTCGGGCGCGGATTCTCGGCCGCGCGCGTCGAAGAGAAAAGCTTGCGGCCGTCCAGCCTGCGAGGGCCATAGCGAGCGCGGCGTAGGGCCAGAAGCGAGCGAAGCCGCTTCGGTCCACCGATTTCACGGCGATGCTGGTCGAGGTCGTTGCGTCAAACCTCGGGTCGCGCGCGCGCTCGAGAGCGATGCGCGCCTCGCCGATGTCGCGGAGCCGAGTCCGCACGTCGCGGTCGAGGCAGCGCCTGAGGATCGTGGCCACGGCTTCGGGAAGGTCGGAAGGCAGGTTCGACCAATCCAGGTCTTGCCGGACGACCGCGGCCAGAACATCCGTGATCGTTTCGCCGCCGAACAGGCGAGAGCCGGCGAGCATCTCGTAGAGCACCACGCCGAAAGACCAGACGTCGGCCCGTCGATCGACGGTCTTACCTCGAGCCTGTTCCGGGCTCATGTACGCGGCCGTGCCCATGATCATGCCCACCTCGGTCATGTGACGGGACATGGTGGGCGAGTGGGAGAGCTGGGAGTTGGCTCCGGACGCAGGGTCGCCCTCGAGCGCTTTGGCCAGTCCGAAATCGAGGACCTTGACCTTGCCGTTGGGTGTGACTTTCACGTTCGCGGGCTTGAGGTCACGATGGATGATCCCGCGTTCGTGGGCTTCTTCGAGGCCTTCCGCGATCTGTTTCGCGATGGCGATCGCTTCGTCGACGGGAATCGCACCCCGCCGCAGGCGGTCGGCGAGGTCCTCGCCCTCGACCAATTCCATGGCGAGGAAGTGGGCGGTCGATCCGTCGGGCATGGTCGCGCCTTCGAATCCATAGACATGCGCGATGTTGGGGTGATTGAGGGAAGCGAGGACCTGCGCCTCGCGCTTGAAACGAGCGAGCCGTTCCGTGTCGGTCGCCATCGCCGCGGGCAAGACCTTGATCGCGACGTCGCGATTGAGCGATGCATCCCGCCCGCGATAGACCTCGCCCATCCCACCCGCGCCGATGACGGCGGTGATTTCATACGTGCCGAGGCGGGTTCCAGGCAAAAGGGTCACGGTTTCGCCCCCGGTTTCCAGTTGAGGATGACGGTGATGTCCCGGGGCGATGGATCCTCAACCGGGAGCGAAATCAGAAAACGTTGTCCGTCCGCGGTGACCGCGAACTGGTTCCGATCATGCCACCCGGTTCCGACCGGAGGCGGGACCTTGAAGAGGGCGCGCGCCGGGCGCACTTCGATTCCGCCTGCGGAGGGGCTCAGTTCCGCCTCCATCACCTCTCCGGACGGGGCGAGGTAGAACAGGGTCCGTGCGGTCGGCCCCCAGACCGGGCTGAGTCCGCCGCCGGTTGAGACGCGCCGCTTCCGTCCCGGGTTTGGAAACGACTGAACGTAGATCTCTTCAGTTCCGGATTCGTCAGAGACATACGCCATCCATGAGCCGTCCGGTGAGATCCTGCCCGAGTGCTCATTGAAGGGAGTCTGGAGGTAGGGGATGGCCGCGGTCCCGTCGACCGGGATGGTCAGGATGTCCTTGTGGCATTGGTCTCAGTGAGGGTGAAGACGATGGTGCGACCGTCCCTCGACCAGTGGCTGGGCCATCGGTTGCCGTAGCCGACCGGAACCTCGTGCCGAGGACCGCCGTCTGTCGAGAGGATGTGCAGATTCTCCGAGAAGTCGGTGACGAGGAGGTGCTTGGAGTCGGCCGACCAGATCGGGAGCCCGGTCCAGTCCTCGAGGGTGGCAAACCTCGAGCGGGCGCCGCTCGCGACGTCCATCATCCAGATCGACGTCGGTCCTGCCTTCGGTTCGTGGAGTTCGAGGGCGACCTGGCGCCCGTCGGGCGAGAGGTCGATCCCGTTGTATTCCCCGGGCTCGCCCAGGTTGCCCAGGTTCTTTCCGGCCCGGTCAAACCAGATGAGCTGCCGGGTGGGCAGGGCGCTGTAGCTCCAGTAGGCGATCACCCCAGCCTCGGAGACGCTGAAGGCGAAACCAGGAGGGGTGCGTCCGGCCCAACCCACGCCGTCGGCCACCTTCGACGCCTCTCCGGAGAGAGCGGCACGATCAGGGTTGAAGGGTTGCGCGTAGAGGTCGCCCTCCCGGACGAAGAAGAGATGTCCCATGGCGTACTGGGCCCGCGACAAAATCGGCGCCACGTCCTTGATTTCGGCGGAGTCGAGGCTGCCCACGGAGATGCTGGAACCACGGACAAAGAGGAAGTGCCGGCCGTCGGGCAGGAAGCTCGGATCAACGTGTCGAAGCGCGATGCGCAGGTCGGGCTCGGATCCGCTCGGCCCGGGCAGGGCCTGCGCTTTGGCACCTCCCGCCTTCGTCCGGTGAATCGGAATGAACGAGTCGGGCGTGAACAGGATGTCCCCTCTGGCGTTCCAGGTGCCCCCTCGCGGGTTCGAAGCTTCGGCCAGAGTCTGGGGCGAACCCCCCGACCGCGGAGCCTTCATCACCTTGTTTCGGGCAAAAAACCCGACCCATTTCCCATCCGGAGACCAGAAGGGCTGGTTCGCTCCATCGCTCTCAGGCACGGGCCGCGGAGTCAGGGAGTTGAGGTCACGCAGCCAGAGGCGCGTGGCATTGGTGCTGCCGTCCGTTGCCGCGAAGGCGATGGTTCTTCCGTCGGGTGAGACCGCCGGGTCGACCTGGCTGGAGAAGCCGCCCGGAGGCAGCAGGATCGACAGGCGATTTGTTTCTGCGGTCTCCCGCGGGCCCGGCAGGAGGAACCGTCCTGCGACCATGCCAGTTGCGAGGAGAGCCAGGGCCGCGATGATCCAGACAGTCCGCCTGACCGCAGAGTCTTTCCCTGCCGCCGTTCCTGCGGCGTCACCGTCGTGTTCCCCCGCGCCCGAGAGGACATCTTCGATACTCAGTCTCGCGTCGGCGATGTCGTGGAGTCGCTGCTTCGGGTTGCGCTCCAGGCAGCGGCGAAGGACTCCCCGCATGGTACGGGGCAGGGTCTGGGGCAGAAGGTCCCACTGCGGTTCGCGGGTGAGGACCGCCGCCAGCGTGTCGCTCACGGTCTCGCCTGCAAAGAGCCGTGCCCCGGTGAGCATCTCGAACACAACGACACCAAAGGACCAGATGTCCGAGCGCTTGTCCACGGCCTTCCCGCGGGCCTGCTCCGGCGACATGTAGGCCGCGGTGCCCATGATCATCCCCGCCTCGGTCATGTGGCGTGACATCGTGGGGGAGTTTGAGAGTTGTGAATTTGCCGCCGATGTGGAGGGATCGCCTTCCATCGCCTTGGCCAGGCCGAAGTCGAGGATCTTCACCTTGCCTTCCGGCATGACCTTGACGTTCGCAGGTTTGAGGTCGCGGTGGATGATGCCCCGCTCGTGCGCTTCTTCGTTCGAGTCATAGGCAAGCCATCGACCGTCCGGCGAAATCGCAGGACGGTTCTCGCTCGCCGGCGAGTTCAACAGAGGAATGGCTGGATCTCCGGGCCGATCCGTGCGCAGCAGGGAGATGTCGACGCCGGTCTCTCGCTCGATGAGAACGAAGGCGAGAAGGTCGCCGACCCAGCTGTCCGGCTCCTTCCAGGGAGTGGACGATTCGTAGAGAGGGTGTTCGGCCCCGCCTCCGCTGGACGGCCGGATCCAGAGGTCGAAGACGCCCGCGCGCAGGCTCTGGAAGGCAATATCGGCACCAGAAGGAGACCAGATCGGTCGGAGATCACGGCCTTTCGCGAAGGTCAACCGGTTCGCCTTCCGGGTTTGGAGGTCGACGACCCAGAAGTCCTCGTCCCCCTCGTCGGTTGATTGCACCAGCAGACGACTCTCGCGGGAGACAGGTGAGGCACGGCGAACCCCGGGCCCGGCAGGGAGATCTCGCCCAAAGACCGCCCGCTCCGGTCCAACTCGACGATCCTGGTCCCGGACGTCCTGGCTGCAGCCACCAGGAGCGCGCCCAAGTCGGAGGCCGAGGCGACCCGTTCCTGGGTGTAGCGGAAGGGGGGTGTCGGCTCTTCGAGCCGCCTTGGCTCACCCTGCAGTTCGCCCGTCTGCGCGTCGAAGGGGTGGGCCACCAGACGATCGCCGACGGCATAGATGAGAAAGCCGGGTGGGGCATAAACCGGAGCCCGGCGTGACCTGAAGAGCAATCGTCGCTCCCCACCGTCGAGGGAGGCCAGAAAAACCCGGCCTTCGTCGGTGTCGGCGCCCGGATCGGCGATATAGACGAATCTCCGCCCGTCGGGCAGGAAAGAGGGGAAGCGATGCGAGTTCTCCTCTTTCGCGTTCTCGATCCGGGTCACTTCCCTGGGCGCACCACCCCGGCTGGAGACTGCGGAGAGAACGCCCGCAACCGTGGGGGCGAACACAATCGTGCCGGTACTGGACCAGCTTCCACCGCGGGCCTCGGGGGCGTCGCAAATGGTCTCGATCCGGGCATCGTCGACTGAGACCCGCCGCAGTTTGCCCTTGGAAAAGAACGCAACCTCGCGGCTGTCGGGTGACCAGAAGGGGTAGTAAGCACCTTCGCTGCCCTCGATGAACCCCGCGCGGACCCGATCGAGTTGCTGGATCCACAGGCCCTGTCTTCCCGTGAGGTCTCCGCCCACGAAGGCAACGCGACGACCGTCCGGAGAGATGGCCGAGTTCCCTCCCGCGGGGTCCATGGTGGCGCCGGATGCGGACGAGATCGCGAAGCGGAGCATGGCCGGCGCTGCGGCGGGCGTGAGGGCACGAATGGTCAGGGCCAAAACGGCTGCCGCGAGCACGGCCGCGACCACCCAACCGGCCCGAAGGAGGCGAGCGTTCGGCTGCGGCCCGGCCGAAGCGTCTGCGAAGGCATCGCCGCCTGAGGTAGCAGCGAGGGCGACGCGCGCGTCTCCGATGTCGCGCAGACGCTGCCGCGGATCACGATCGAGACAGCGACGCAGCAAGCCTTTCACCGCTCCTGGAATCTCCGCGGGCAGCTGCGTCCAGTCCGGATCCGTTTTCAGCACGGCGGCCAGGATGTCGCTGACCGTCTCGCCCGCGAAGAGACGCCGGCCTGTCAGCATCTCGAAGAGGACGACGCCGAAGGACCAGATGTCCGCGCGTTTGTCGACGATTCTGCCCCGCGCCTGTTCCAGGCTCATGTAGGCCGCGGTGCCCATGATCATTCCCGCCTCCGTCATGTGACGAGACATGGTGGGAGAGTGAGAAAGCTGGGAGTTGGCCGACGAGTTTGACGGATCCCCTTCAAGCGCCTTGGCCAGGCCGAAGTCGAGGATTTTCACTTTGCCGTCGGGGGTGACCTTGACGTTGGCGGGTTTGAGATCGCGATGGATGATGCCGTGCTCGTTCGCCTCTTAGTGCCCCTCGGCGATCTGCTTCGCGAACGCGATCGGCTCATCGACGGGAATGGCGCCGCGTTTCAGTCGCTCAGACAGGTCCTCGCCTTCGACCATCTCCATCGCGAGGAAGTGAGCGGTCGAGCCGTCCGGCAGCGTCGCGGTCTCGAATCCATGGACATGCGCGATGTTCGGGTGATTCAGTGACGCGAGAACCTGAGCTTCCCGCTTGAACCGCGCGAGTCGTTCCGGCCCGGCGGCCATGGCCGCAGGCAGGACCTTGATGGCGACGTCGCGATTGAGGGTCGCGTCCCGGTCGCGATACACCTCACCCATTCCGCCCGCGCCGATCGCAGCAGTGACTTCATACGGTCCGAGGCGAGTGCCGGGCAAGAGCGTCATGGACGCCGCAGTCTAGCCGCGCTTCGAGTCGGCTACGGACCGAGCGGAGGCGGTGTTTGGGGAAGGCCCCTCAGCCTGCCTTGTTGTCGCTGCGGTCTCCCTCACGGCCTTGTCCGTGACGTAGTGGAAAATGGGCGATCGTCCAGCGTATCGCGGCGCGATATACTCCATCTCGCTTGATTCTGTCCTTCCGTTGCGCCGATACCGAGAGCCTGTTCAGGCGACGCCGGGTCGCCCGCTTTGTCAGTGTTGAGGGGGTGGCTCGAAGGAAGCTGGATCAGCTGCACGCCGCCGCCACCCTCGACTTCTTGCGAGTGCCCCCGGGAAACCGCCTGGAGGCCCTGAAGGGCGAGCGCAGGGGGCAGCACAGTATCCGCGTGAACGATCAGTTTCGAGTTTGTTTCGTCTGGACCACCGAGGGACCAAAGGGTGTTGAGATTGTTGACTATCACTGAAGGACGACGACCATGAGCAAGAAGCTGCCTCCTATTCATCCGGGTGAGATCCTGCGCGAGGAGTTCATGAAGCCCCTGGGTCTGTCCAGCACCGGGCTTGCGCGCGCCCTTGAGGTGACGCCGGCCCGAGTAAACGAGATCGTCCGCGAGCGGCGGGGCATTACCGCCGACACCGCCCTGCGCCTCGCGCGGTTCTTCGGGACCGACGTTCAAAGCTGGCTCAATCTGCAGACCCACTACGACATCCAGTGCGCGGAAGACGCGGCCGGTCGCGCCATTCAGCGTATCCGGCCCAGGCAAACTTCGGGTAGGGATGCGGCCTCGTTGAGGTTCTAGCCCGCCTCCCGCGATGTAGGGGCGACCCTCGTGGTCGCCCTAACGCACTCCTGACGACTTACGATCCCTGAGCGCCGCCGATTATGGCGTGCGCGCCGCCGCAACCCTGCGCTTCACCTCATCGAACCAGTGAAGGACGACATCGAGCTTCGGCTGCGCTCCGGGGTTCGGATCCTCGGCGATGAGGAACCGCTTTCCGTCCCGGGTGGCGTCGAAGGCGAGCACCCTGCGGTTTTCGAACAGGACCCTGGGCTTCTCGATCACCGGCTCGTCGCCTTTGAATCGAATCGGCGCGGCGAGAAGCTTCGGTCCGGAGAGGAAGACGATCTCGTCCCCCCGGTCCGACCAGACCGGATCCGTCCCTCCGTCGATCGAAACCTGCCACTTGCGGTCGTCACCGTTCGCCGGTCGGATGTAGATCTCCGGACGCCCCGACTCCTCAGTCTGGTAAACCACGAAACGGCCGTCGGGCGAAAAATCCGCAAGGAGCCCCGCCATGTTGGCTGACTGGAGAAGGACCCTGGGCTCGCCCGCAGGAGAGCGCAGGTCATGGACCACGAGCGCCCTCAGACCGTTGGCGCGGGCCTCCAGAGTGAGCAGCCGCGATCCGTCTTGCGACGCGGCGACTGGTTCGTCCCCCGGGTCGTTCGGAAACAGGCGCTTCGCTTCGCCCGTGTCGTCGGCCGCCTTCGAATACACCGGCGCCCCCGTATCCTGCTCGTAGGCGAAGTAGAGCCTGCGGCCATCCGGGGCCCAGGTTGGGGACCACGCCCGCCCAGCCACGGTCATCCGGGTGGTCGAGAGTCTGGTCAGGTCGAGGACCGATACCGTGTTGGCAATGTTGAGGGCCGCACGATCGCCCCCCGGCGAGAGGGCGATCCGAATGTAGTTCGCGGGAGGGAGTTTGAGCGTCTCGCCGCGCCCCTCCCGGTCAACCCAGGAGAGGATCGAGGCGCCGGCGACGCTGTCGACGGGTGCGGTCACGAGCAGGCCGGTGCGCGAGACGTCCATCGCCGCTGACCCCAGGGAACTGCTGAAAACGTTGCGGGCAACCTCGACGGGCGCGCCGGTCACCTCCAGGGAGCGCGGATCGAGGGTCACGGCGTAGAGGCCCCCGGCC
>JAENWE010000012.1 GCA_016650185.1 Vicinamibacteria bacterium
CCAGAACCCCTCGTGTGCGGTCGCGAGTCTTCGCCATGGTGAATCGGCGCCTGCCGCCTCTCTTCGAATCTCCAGGGTGGTTACACTCAAGAGCAGGGCCAGGAAGGCAGCGCTCAGGAAGCGTGCGAGCGCCGGCCGCACCTCGGTATGGCCCGCCTCCTCGACCGCCTGGGCCTCGCGTTTGTCTTGCTTCATGGCTCCTAGAAAATAAAATAGATGAACGGGTTGTAGCCTTGGCTCGCCATCATCACCAGAGCGAGGGCCAGGCACGAAAGAGCGACGGCGCCGCGGGGCCAGGTGAGATGTCGGGACCAATCCCAGGTTTGCGGGCAGGTCCAAACCACGGCTCCGGCGACGATGAGGCTGATCAGAGCGTACGGTGTGAACATGATGGAGCCCAGGAGCGCCGACTCGGGACGGGTTTCACCGCGCCCGAACATGTGGGAGAGGAACCGCACCGCGGACGTGAGGTCGGCCGCGCGGAAGAAGACCCAGGTCACCAGCACGCCCGCGAAAGTGAACGCCACCCGCGCCGGCCGCGGGAGGAAGCCGTAGGCGCTCCGCTGGCCGAGCCCCCGCTCCACCGCCAGCCACGCGCCGTGAAGCCCACCCCATACCACGAAATTCCAGGCGGCGCCGTGCCACAGACCTCCAAGCAACATCACCACCGCCAGATTGATGTACGTGCGTCGCGGACCCTTGCGATTGCCTCCCAGCGGAAGGTAGAGGTAGTCGCGCAGCCAGGTGGAGAGAGACATGTGCCAGCGCCGCCAGAAGTCGGTGATCGACTCGGCTCGGTACGGAGAGTCGAAGTTCTTCGGAAAGGCGAAGCCGAGCATCAGCCCGAGGCCGATGGCCATGTCCGTGTAGCCGCTGAAGTCGAAGTAGATCTGAAAAGCGTAGGCGAGCGCGCCGGTCCAGGCTTCGAGAGGATGGAGCGAGGCCGCGCCGAAAGCGGCGTCGGCCACGAAACCGCAGGGGTTGGCGAGCAGGACCTTCTTGGCCAAGCCCATACTGAAGAAGACGACACCGCGGGCGAACTGCTCGTAGGTGTGCGTGCGACTATTGAGCTGGTCGGAGATCTCCGAGAAGCGGATGATCGGCCCCGCCACCAGCTGCGGGAACATCGACACGTAGCAGGCGAAGTCCACGAAGCTGACCAGCGGCTTGGTCCGGCGGCGATAGATGTCGATGGTGTAGGACATGGACTGGAAGGTGTAGAAGCTGATTCCCAGGGGCAGAGCCACGCGCAGAAAAGCGTCCGGTCGTCCGTCGCTCACTCCGAGGGCTCCCAGCACACCGAAATAGGAGTCCACGGCGAAGTTGAAGTACTTGAAGAATCCAAGCAGCGACAGATTGCTGGCGATGGACAGGGTCAGCCACCCACGCCGAACGCGCGCTTCGCTCGCTGATTCCGCCGTCTCTCCTGAGGGTCCGGTCGCGCCGAGCTTCGCCCCGCACGCGTAGTCGATGGTAGTCGACAACAGCATCAGACCCACGAACGCGGGATTGGCCCAGCCGTAGAAGACGTAGCTGCAAACCGTGAGCGCGAGATGACGCGCTTGCCGAGGCACGATGTAGTAGGCGGCCAGAGCGGCCGGCAGAAAATAGTAGACGAAGAGGTGAGAGCTGAAGACCATGGGTGATCGGAACCCTGGGCGGCGCACGCGCCCCCGAGCCTCGTAGCCTAAGGGCCTTGGGCGGTTCGACTAGTTCAAGGGCCCAGGCGTGGCCAGACCAAAGGGCGCGATCCTCGCTTCGAACCGCGAGCCATCGGCGGCGACCATGTTGTAGTGGCCTTCCATAGTGCCAAACGGTGTCTCCAGCGGGCAGAAGCTCGTGTACTCGAACGACTGGCCGGGCTGGAGCACGGGTTTTTCGCCGACCACGCCTGGACCCTCGATCGTCTCAATGTCGCCGTCGGCATCCTTGATGATCCACTTGCGGGACAGCAACTGAACCGGCGCCGCCTCGGTATTTGTGATCGTTACGGTGTAGGCGAAGATGAACTTGTTCGCATGAGGATTGCTCCTCTCCTCCACGTAGCGAGCGGCCACCTGCACCTTGACTCCGTTCGTGGTTGCGTCGCTCATCGCCTTGACCTCAATCGCCCAAACCCGACGGGCCGTGCCGGGTTGAGCTTACGCCTCGGCCTCCAATGGATGGATCAGGATTCCCGAAGGGATCTTTGGATGAAAGAAGGTGCTCTTCGGCGGCATCGACTCGGACGCGTCCGCCACCGCCTCGATGTGGCGCAGGGGCGTTGCCCGCATGAGGATGGCGACCGCGTCCTCGTGGGTCTGGAGTTCCCTCTTCGCGTCGGCCAGCGAATGCACGAATTCCACTCTTGGATCCTCGATGCCCAGGTGTTTGAAACCGACCTGGTGCAGGAAGTAGGTGTCGAGGTCCTTCAGGCATTTTGCCGCCTCCTTCGGAAGCTCGTCCTCGACGCCCGGCGCAGATTCGCAGACCACGGCCTTGCCGTCCGGCCAGCAGATGGCGAACGCGAAAGGAAGGGTCGAATTCGCGACCTCCCTGGCCGCCCGCTCGGGGCTGTTCACAGACTCGAGCAGGTATCGCCCCCGGAGACGCGTCATCACTTCCGACGGACTAGGGGCGCCAAAGAGAATGCGGTGGTAGGGCAGAACCAGAAGGCCCGAGTCGTTCGGGCAGAAGTACCCATAAGTGCTGGCGCCCTCAGGACCGACTTCCTTCACATACCGCTGCGCGGTGGCATAACGGTGATGCCCATCAGCGATGTACGAAGGTCCGCCGCCCGCGCTCGCGGCCAGGGCCTCCACGACCTCCTCTTCCGTGATCGCCCACATCGTGTGCGTCACCCCATCGTCATCGATGTAGGTGGCGAGAATCTCATGGGCCTCCTTGGCCTGCCTCGCCGCCTTGGCGAAGGCGCCCTTGTCCTCGAAGAAGAGAAAGATAGGCGAGAAGTTCGAGCCGGTGGCCTTGAGAACCGAGAAGCGATCCTCCTTTGCCGGCCCCCGCGTCTTTTCGTGCGGACGAATAACCGGCGATCCTTCAGGTTCAACTTTGAACCGGGCCAGGATTCCGATGCGTACAAAACCCCGGCCCTCCCAGGAGAAGCGCTGTTCGAGAAGGTAGATCGCCGCCTCCCGATCTTGAACCAGCGTTCCGTCCGAGCGCCAGCGTCCGAAGGTCTGGGCGATCCGCTCGTAGCCTTGGTCGCCATCGGCCGGGTCCTTCAAGATGACCCGGACCACGTTCCTCTCGTGCCGATCGAGGAGCGTCTTCCGATCGGCTTCGGAGATGACGTCGTAAGGCGGGGCCAGCAGGGCTTCGAGAGAGCCAACGGAGGCGGGGAATCTCAGGGCGCGGAAGGGTCGAATGTCGGTCATGGCGAGCGGGGCCGGTCGGCGTTTGGCTAGTCTTCGAAATAGCTGATCTTGGTGCTGCCCAGTTGGATAATGTCGTTGGGCTTCATCACCGCGCGGTCGATGCGGGCCGAATTCAGCAGCGTTCCATTGCGGCTCTTGAGATCGAGAATCACGTATTTGTCGCCCTCGGCCTCGATACGGCAGTGGAAACTCGAAATTCGCGGATCCTTGAGAACGAGGTCGTTGCGAGGGTGCCGTCCGATCGAGAAGGTCGAGGCGGTAAGGGGCACCTCGCGGGTCTTGTCGTCGCCCACGATACGGAGGACCCGAGTAGGTATGGCGGGCGTGGCGATTTCAGGCAGAGCCCGCAGCTTCGCCGTTGATTCGGCGGACCCCGGGCCGGACTTGGATGCCTTGGACCGGGCCTCGGGCGGAGCCGTCCCCGGTCCGGCCTCGACCCGGGGCGGGAATTCGTTCGTCGCTCCCCCCCTTGGGGCGGCGGGGGCCGGCGGTGGCGGTGGCGGCGCGGAGGCGACCCGCTCAGGCGCCGGCTTGGCCCCCCGCTGGGGGGGGAGAAGGTCGGTTATGTGCAAGGCGCACAGTACGTGCATGGCGCTCAGGGCCTGATACTCGTCCAGCCCGCATCGCTTCACGATGTCCTCGATCGTTCTTTCGCCGTTGGCGAGGACGAGAATTCCCTTCTCGACATCGTTGAGGGCGCTCGTGTTCCTGGACGCGGTGCGTACCCGAAGGATGCCCTTTCGGGACACGAACTCCTTTTGCAGAGCTTCCTTCTGGCACTGCCCGCGGATCGCTTCGATCAGAAGGGCCGGGAAGTCAGGGCTGATGGTGTACGCCCACGGCGGGGGGGCACGCCGTCATAAACGGTGAAAGTGCCGCTGGTCCAGGTTGCGACATCGCGCAGAGCGTCGAGCGAGAGGGACCGAAGATCGTTTTCCATCGAGGCCTCGGTGGCCACGTTTTCGGCAATCAAGGCCTGCGGAATTCGGTTCAGGCCGACTCTCTGCCGGAAAAGAGCGGTCTCGATGTCGCGCAGCTTCAGGACGCCGCCCACCGAAAGCCGCGCTTCGATCTGGAGTTGCACCTTGCTGGACAGACTCCACACCGGCTGGCCGTCCACGAAGAACACGCGGGTTTCCTGGTCCGACCGCTCAAACGCCACCAACGACGTCCGTTGCGTCTGGCTGAGGAAAAGAAAAATGTCGGCGGCGCCGACGCTGTCTATCTGGCCTTCAATGGCAAACCGCATGACTCTTTACCCGACTCTACCCTTGTCCTGGGGGGTTAGCAGCAGCGACTCACCGTGGAGTAGCGTCGGTTCACCGAATCGAGGTAGAACTCCTCGGCCGTCAGCGGCGTCGCCCGCCTGTTCGTCGCCACCTCAAGATATCGTTCGTAGGCCCTGTCGCCCATGACCTCGCGGAGGTAATCCCAGGCCTCGTGGGCGTGGCGCCAGACCCACTGAGCCATAGGGGTCATGCGCGTCCTTCCGCCGGCCATCGGGTCGCGACGTACGGTGATTCGTTGAGCGTGGTGTCCGTCGACCCCGAGAGTAACCGGATCCACAGGGACAACGCCTCGAAGATGAGAAACAGAATGAGCGCCACCAAGAGAGCGGTCACGCCGACGTTGAGGTAGTTGTTGAAGATCAGTTGATGGGTGCGAGGAAGGGCCTCGGGGACGAGCGCTCCCCCCACGATCTGCGCCTCCAGGGCGTGCGCGTTCGCCAGGAAGCCCAGGCGCGGGCTCTCATCGAAAATCTTCTGGTAGCTCGCGGTCATGGTAACGACGATGAGCCACACCATGGGCGCCAAAGTGACCCACGCGTACTGCTTCTTGCCCATCTTGAACAAGATGGTGGTGGCGACGACGAGCGCGCAACAGGCCAACAATTGATTCGCGATGCCGAACAGAGGCCACAGCGAATTGATGCCGCCGAGCGGGTCGATGACGCCCTGCCATAGAAAATAGCCCCAACAGCCGCAGGTCAGGAAGCTGGCGAAGAGGATGCTGCCATAGGAGCCCGTGGCTCCGAGGGGCTTGTAAATGTGGCCCAGGAGCTCCTGGACCATGAATCTTCCCACTCTGGTGCCAGCATCCAGGACGGTCAGGATGAACAAGGCCTCGAACATGAACCAGGTTCCGGTAATGGGCTCACCTCGCGAAAACGCGATGCCCGACAGGGCTCCGGCGCCCAGGACCGCGATGAGAATCCAGCCGAGGGCGAGCACAGTCGTGTTCATGCTTCTTCTTGTCACTCTTCCATTCAGGGTGGCGCGCACCGATTCGCCTGAACCGAGGGTTCGCCCACGAGGGCCGACGAAACCGGGCAAAATGTCCGCGGAGCATAGAGCAGTTCACCAGGGTGAGGAGGCTATCCGGTCGAGTCGACATCCCGACCAAAACCTCGTGCTACATTGGCGCCGCCTTGTCTGCTCGAAAGCTCCTGTGGACCGCCCTTCTCGCCGCGGGTTCTTTGGGCTGCCCGGCCCCCGCGCCGCCTGAGGGACCGCTCGCCCTTCTGGCGCAAAAGCCCGATGGCGCCCGTGCCGAGGTGGATGTCGTCACCATAGGCGATGAGGCTCGCGACGCGCTCCTGGCCACTCAGTCCTGGACCGTCTCCTTCCCGCGCCGGTCGATCTTGACGTTCGGAGTGGGCGCCCGCTTCGGTGGCCCAGGCGAGACGCCCGGATGGGGGCGGTTCGTGGTGGCGATCGACGGTCTTCAGATCTTCAGCGAAATGCTGAATCCGCGAGTGGCGCACGACTGGAAGGATGTCACCGTTGAACTTGACGCACCGCCGCCTCGGGGAGTGCTTTCGATATCGATCCGGTTCACCGATAAGGACGGTCGTGATCTGCCTCAACCGAAAGAACTCCGTCTCGCCGTGTCGGAACCCGTACTTCATGACCGGGCCGCCTATGGCCGGGCCCGTGGGGTCATCTTGATTTCTGTGGACACCCTCCGGCGCGACCACGTCGGAGCCTACGGCTACCTCAAGCCCACCACGCCGACTCTCGACGGCCTGGCCAGAAACGGCCTGCTCGCCGATGATGCGGTGAGCGTGAGTTCATGGACGCTGCCGTCTCATCTTTCGATGATGACCTCTGTCCTCCCCGGCGCCCACGGGGGTACGGACATGAAGCTCGGGTTCAATCGATCCGTGCCCACCCTGGCCGAGATCCTGAAGGCCCAGGGGTATGCGACTCACGCCGTGACCTCGCACCTCTATGTGTCGAAGACCTATGGCCTCGATGTCGGGTTCGACTCCATGAACTTCAGGCAGGATCGCCAGGCCGAGAACGTGGCCAACCATGCCATGGACCTGATCGATCGATTCGGAGATCGCCCGTTCTTCATCTTCTTACACTTCTACGACCCGCATTGGCACTACGCCCCGCCACCCGACGTGCTGAAGCTCTTCGAGCGGTCCTATCCAGGCAAGCTCACCGGCAATCTCAAGGACTTTCAGAACCTTCGACCGGATCAGGTGAGCGCCTCGGACCTTGACCACTTGCTCGCGCTTTACGACGGTGAGATTCGTTACACCGACAATGAGATTGGACGTTTCGTCACACACTTGACGGAACGGGGCTTGCTGGGCCGCACGCTTATGGTCGTGACTTCAGACCATGGCGAGGAGTTTTTGGAGCACGGGTCATGGGAGCATCAGAAGACGCTTTACGAGGAGGTGATCCGGGTGCCTCTCATCGTCGCCGGGCCGGGAGTGAGCTCCCGCCATGAGACTCAGCCCGTGAATCTGCTCGACCTGGCGCCCACGATTCTCGATTTTCTTTCCGTCAAGCCCGCCCCTTCGATGAACGGCCTTTCTTTGTTGCGACCAGTACCAGTCCATCGCCAGATGTACGGCGAAACCGACCACACTCTGGACGGATCCCGTCTTTCGTTCCTGCGGAACGGAACGGAGTCCTGGAAGACCATCCTTCGCACCGACCCTCTCAGCCAAACGGTTCGCGCCTCCGAATGGTTCGACCTTGCCCTCGATCCCGCCGAAACCATCAACCGTCCGCCCCAGGAGTCGCTGCGCCTGTCGATTGAAGCGAGAACCCGAGACGCGGCGTTGAAGTCACGGTCGAGGTCGGCGAAGACGCCGGTTGAGCTCTCGTCGGAACAGAAGGAAAAGCTCCGCGCTCTCGGCTATATCGGGCGGTAGGCCCTTTGTAGCTCACGGCCTTTGCGAGCCGTGAACGGATTGGCCGCGGTGACGGTTAAACGATCACCGACCTTGCGTTCAGCATCGGCTGGGCCAGGTTCAAATCGCCCTCGGTTTCGATCCGTTCCCGCAGGCCCGGACTGTGCGCCGCGTTGTAGAAAACCCGCCAGACGTCGTCGGCGGCCATGCGGACGAGCGCGTTCGGCGAAGGGTCCTGCCCTCGAAGGACCCGCCAGACGCCCTTCTGTCGAATGACGGACCAGGTGCCCTCGGTCGGGCCGCGGATCTCCAGCGCCACCGCCGTTCCATCAGAGGCCGAGAGGTGTGCGTAGGCCAGGGGCAGGGCGCGCACGGAGAGGTCAAGGAGCGGATCCATCCACCGAGGCGCCAGGAGCCGCGGTTCGCCGATCGCGTCGCGGATCTGCATCTGATGGTGCCATCGCTCCGTGTATTCGCGGCCGATGTCCATCCAGTTCTGCGACTGGGCTTCGCCGGCCCAGCTCACGGCGAAGAGCGACGGCTCGTGGGGCGGCAGGACCTCGGTCATTTCCGCCAGCCAGCCCCCCGTGAGCTCAAGAAGATCGGTCAGAAGGCGATGGCTGAGACGCGCGCCGAAGGCGACGCCGCTCGCGTTCAGCGAGTTGATGAACCTGACGAGGTCCTGGTCCGTGCGAATCGGCGTCTCCAGAGGGACCTGATGGCCATCGCGATAGGCCGCCAGCTTGCGCAGGTCGCCATCGAGGAGATGGGCGGCCACGTCCCGAACCTTCCACGCTCCGGCGAGCGTGGGCCGGCCCCACTCGCCGCCCGGCAAAGCCCGAAGGAGCCCGATCAGTTCGGCGAGCAGCGGCCGAAAGAGCGAGGCGGTGTGGGTGGGACCGAGATTCTGAAGGCTCATTTCAACCAGGAGGCGGCGGACCTCGCTTCCTTCAAGCAGGAATGCCCTCGGTGATCGTACCTCTTCCAATCGGCGTTCCGGCCGAGAGGGTCGCAGGCTTCGGATTCCAATTGAAGTGCCGACTCAGCGAGACGTTGCTATCATGCGGATCCGCGTGCTCCTCGTGCGCCCGTAGCTCAATGGATAGAGCGTTGCCCTCCGAAGGCAAAGGCTACTGGTTCGAGCCCAGTCGGGCGCACCACACCGCGGCTCCAAACCCAGGCTCAGGCTAGACTCAGCCGTTCAGGAGCCCCCATGAAAGCTTGCCACCTTCGACCGACTGTGCTTCTTGCGTTGGTCCTGCCCGGAAGTTGGGTCGCGGCGGAGGGACTGAACCATCCCTTCTGCGCCACTTATCAAGGTAGCGACCTTGTGGCTGTCCTGAAGGCGCGGGAGGCCAGGGCCCGTCAGGGAGTTCGCGCCGCGCGCTCCAACACCGCGGCCGCGAGCGTCAGCCGCAACGGCGATGTGGCCATGCTGGTCGATCAAGGGGACCTGATCCTGAGGGCGAATCCGCTCGATCTTCAGGGCAAGGGTCTGGAGTTTCAACCGGGCTACTCAGTCTCCCGGGTGGATCGCCCGCTGGGCCCGGATGGCGCCACCCTGGCTCTCGGTGACGACGACTCTCGGGAGGTTCCCCTGCCTTTTGCGTTTCCGTTTTTCGGCAAGAGCTATGACAAGGCCTTCGTGAACTCGGACGGGAACGTCACCTTCGGCTTGGCCGACGACGCCTCGACGGCGCGAACACTCGCGCGGCTGGTTTCCGGCCCGCCCCGGGTGGCCGCCCTGCTCGCGGATCTAGACCCCAGCAAGAGCGGTCGAGTTACCACGACATCGCGCGCTGACGCCTTCAGCGTCAAGTGGACCGAGGTTCCTCAGTTCGACGTTCCCGACAAGAACACGTTCGAGATCACCCTCTTTCCGGACGGGCGCATCACGTTCTCTTACGACGCGCTCAACCTAAGTTCCACCATGGAGGAGGCGGCTGTGGGGATCGCGGCCGGCGGGGGAGCGGAGGGCTTGCAGACCACCGACCTCTCCACCGCGGCCGCGGTGTCGTTTTCGGGCGCCACGGGGGAATCGTTCCGATCTGAGACCAGCCTCGATCTCACCGCGGTGGCCCGATCCTTCTACTCGCAGTTCGGTGACGACTATCAACAACTCATCGTCTTCACCAACCGGAGCTACATTCCCAGGTCGCAGAGCGCGTTCGCGTTCGAGAGCACCATCCGAAACTCGATTTCAGGCATGGGCATCGGAACCTTCGATAACGGCTCCGAGTTCGGCTCGCCGTTGACCCTTGAAAGCATGGTGCTGATGGATTCGTACTTCAAGTACTCGGCCAGTCCAACTGATCTGGTTCTCCGCGAAGAGACGACGATGTCGGTTCTGGCTCACGAGGTGGGTCATCGGTGGCTGGCCACGGCGCGTTTCAGCGACGGCGGGGTGTCGAGCACCGAACTCCTGGGCCGGCAGCAGGCCCACTGGAGTTTCTATATGCATTCATCGGGCTCCCACGACGAGGGCAATGACATCGAGGACCTGGGAGGGGGGCAGTTCAAGACGGGGGGAGCCTCGAAGCGCTACGGTCCCCTGGATCAGTACCTCATGGGCCTCCGGCCGAGCGAGGAGGTGCCGCCCTTCTTTGTGATTCGGAATGCGATGGCGGACGGTGTGCAATCCGCCGAGCGGGCGCCGGCGTCCAACGTCTCGATCAAGGGAATCCGCAAAGACGTGACCGTGTCCGATGTGATCGCGGCCATGGGCCCGCGCGCCCCAGCCCCTTCGCCCAACCCCCCGGCGTGGCGGGTGGCCTTCCTGTACGTCACTGAAGGCGATTCGAACGACGGGACGGCCCTGGCCAGGGTGGAGAGTATTCGTTCTCAATTTGAGGCCTACTTCCCGCTTTCGACCGAGGGACGTCTCTCGATTGAAACGCGACTGAAGTAAAAAACGCCTTGGCGGTCCGAGCCGTTCGTTCGGGCGGCCGCGAGCTCGACCTCGAGGGAACCCTCTTCGTTCTGGGGAAGGGCGGAGTCGGCAAGAGCGTTATTTCCGAAGGCCTCGCCGCGCTGGCCATCGAGCGGGGCCAGACCACGCTCCTGGTGCGCATCGGTGAATCGCTCAAAGC
>JAENWE010000013.1 GCA_016650185.1 Vicinamibacteria bacterium
GTCAGGGCGGCGCCGCTGGCCGATCTGAAAACGGCCAGAACGGAAGGCGCCGCCGATCTGCTCCTCCACGACTTCGCCATCGAGACCGACGCCGGCACGCTCCATCTGTCCTTCGACGATCTCACTCTGCCGAAGGCGCTGAAGCCGCTGGTGGCCTTCCTGGCCCGCCGCAGCAAGCCGATGCCGCCGCCAAAGATCCTCCAGTGAGACTCCGCAAAACCCAAGCTCAACCTGGGAAGCTGGGCCACTCAACCCGGATATCGATCCGGGAGAGGGATCACGTCACCCGCACGATCACGAACGTCACATCGTCGTTCGCCAGGTGCTGCTTCGCCCAATCGCGCAGCGTTCTCTCGATCTCCCGCCCCAGCTCTCTCGGGCTCTTGGAGGCGTGCTCGGTGATGAGGTCGGTGAGTCGCATCGATCCAAACTCCTCCGTTCCGTTCCAGGCCTCGGTGACGCCGTCAGAATGGAAGACGAACACATCTCCAGGCTCGAGCGGGATGGCGAGTTCGTCGTATTCCACGTTGTCGAAGAGCCCGAGCGGAACCCCCGGAAGAACAATGAGGGACGCCTTCTTCTCAGCCGCCTTGAAGTGGATTGCGTACGGCAGCCCGGAACTTGCGATCCGGACTTCGTTCTTCTCGAAATCGAAATGCGCATACGTCAACGCGCAATAGAGCCCCTCTCCGGCGCGGCGGATCAAGGTCCGATTGGCGCGAAAGAGCACCCGGCTCGGAGCGGCTCCCTGAAACGCACGACCGCGGATCGTGCCGGAGGTGAAGGCGCCGAAAAGAGCTGCCGGAATGCCTTTCCCCGCCACGTCGCCCACGGAAAGTCCGAGATGGTTCTCGTCGACGTGGTAGAAATCGAAGAGGTCGCCGGCCAGTTCGCGGGCAGGGATGAAGTGGGCCGAGGCCTCCCATCGCTCGCCCTTCGGTGATTCCTCGGGAAAGAGGCCCTCTTGAATCCGTCTCGCGATCGCCAGTTCCTTCCGGTAACGGGTCTCTCGCCTTGAGATTTCCTCGTAGAGGCGGGCATTCTCGATAGCCACCGCCACTTGCGACGCCAGGGGGGTGAGTACTTTGATGTGCTCGTGCGTGAAGCGGTTCAGCTCTCTCGACTCGAGATCGAACACGCCCACCACCCGGCCCTTGTTGACGAGGGGCATCACCAGTTCCGATCGCACCTCGGGCTCTACCGCGATATACCGCGGGTCATCGCGAACATCGCCCACGATCACCGGCTCCTTCGAGCGCGCCGCGGCGCCGGTCAAGCCTTCACTCAACGCGATGCGTCGTCGGGGCGCGATCGACGCCATCTGCCGGGCCGTCTTGAGCACCAGCTCATCGGCCTTTTCGTCGACCAGGAAGATGGCGAACATCTCGTAATCCACCACCCGGTGCACCACTTCGGCCACGTGGTCGCACAAAGCGGTGAGGTCGAGGATCGACCCCATTTCCTTGCCCGCTTCGTGAAGCATGGCCAGAAGACCCGCGTACCAGCGGGCCTCGCGATGGAGATTCGCGTTCTCAATGGCCGTGGCCAGATTCCCCGCGATCATGCCAACAAGGGAAACGCCGCGCCTGCCGAAGGTCCGGCTTTGGTTGGCCTCGAGCCCGAGCACGCCCACCAATCGGTCGCCGTACATCAGAGGCTGGGTCAGGACATGGATCGAGTCGTGCGCCCGCACAAAGGCCTCTCGTTTCTGCGTCGTCTCCACGAGTTGGGCGCCGCCGGTTTTGGGGTCAGAGAGGGCTTTCGGTTCACCCTCTCCAAAGGCGACCCGAAACCCGTCGTCCTGGGCCACGTAGATCAGAAGGGCTTCGTACTTCACCAGGCTCCGAAGCTGCTTTGCCATGGCCGGAAATAGCGCCTCAGGGTCGAGCACGGAGTCGATCTGGGCCATGGCAGGAAGGATCTGCGCGACTTCGGACTCGGTGAGCTCGTCTTTTTCAGTCATTGTCGTCAAGGAACCCGCGAGTTTACCGTGGCGGGGTCGAATAGACTTCATACCTCCATGAGTATGCTGACTTTGCCGATCGAGATCGAGGGGATCAAAAAGATCCTTCCCCATCGCCATCCCTTCCTCTTTGTCGATCGAATCATCGCCCTGGAGCCGGACAAGCGGATCGTCGGGATCAAAAACGTCACTTCTGACGAGCGGTATTTCATCGCTGGCCCAGGGGGGATTCCGGTGCTGCCCGCCTCCATCCTCACCGAGGCCATGGCTCAGGTGGGCGCGGTGCTGGTGCTGTCGAAGCCGGAGAATCGGTCGCGCCTCGTTTACTTCATGGGGATCGATCGGGTGCGCTATCGGCGGCCCGTACGCGCGGGAGACACCGTCGAGCTCGAGGGGATCGTTTTGCGGCTGCGCGCGAAGATGGGCTCGTTCCGCGGGGTGGCGCGCGTGGGTGGCGTAGTGGTCTGCGAGGGCCAGATGACCTTCGCCCTCGGAGACGCCGCCCCTGATCCGCAGCCGTAGCGGCGCAACCCGGCGAGCCGTCAGCCTCGCGCGCGCCTTGTCAAAACTCGGGGTCTGCTCTCGGACCCAGGCCTTCGATTGCATCGCCCAGGGCCGGGTCGCGGTCAACGGGCGGGTCTCGAAGGATGCGTCCCTGCGAATCTCGCTCGAACAGGATCACCTCGTGGTCGATGGCGCCGTCGTCAGTGATGTCCGCGAACCGATAGTGATCGCCCTCCACAAGCCGGTCGGCTACGTGACGACGCGATCGGACCCGCAGAGGCGAAAGACGGTGTACGACCTTCTGCCCAGGCTCGACCGCTTCGTATTTCCGGTCGGGCGCCTCGACAAAGAGACTTCGGGCCTGTTGATCCTGACCGACGATCACCGCCTCGGTGAGGCATTGACCAATCCCGACGCCCATGTGCCCAAGACCTACGAAGTGGCGGTGGATCGTCTTCCGGATGAGCAGGGCCTCCACGCCCTACGCCATGGCCTGGACATCGGCAAGCTTGAGACAACGAGACGGGCCGATGTTGTCGTGCTTGAGCCGTCTTCCTATGAGCCCCGCCTCCGGATCAGGATCGACGAAGGGAAGAATCGGCAGATCCGCCGGATGCTCGCCGCGGTCGGCCTTTCGGTGAGGACCCTATCCAGAGTGGCGATCGGCGGATTCAACCTGGGGCCGCTCGCGCCCGGAGAGCACAGGGTTCTCTCGGTTCAGGAAAGACGACAACTGCAGGACTTCCCACGATGCGGCGCTTTGGCGGCCAACGAAGCGATCTCGGACACGACGCGGGAATAGACTGAACTGGTGAACGAAGACCTGCCCGACTGGGAGCGGCTGTTGGCGGCCGAGCGCCACGTGCAGGCCCTTGTCCCGGGATCCGTGTTGGTTGGTGGGACGGCCGCTGCTATTCATGCATCGCACCGAAAGAGCCTGGATGGAGATCATGTCCTTGTCGACTTGCGCGATCGATTTGACGAAGTCCTGGCCCAACTCGAGGCGGCCGCGGGTTGGCAAACCGAGCGTTTTCAACGGCCGGTCTTGATTCCGGGCAGCTTCGACGGCATGCAGTCCGGCATTCGCCAACTGCGTCGAAAGCAGCCTCTGGCCTATGAAATCGTGGACGGCCTGCGCGTTCCCACCCTGCCGGAAATGGCGCGCATCAAGGCCTGGCTGCTGGCCACTCGGCACACCGCTCGCGACTACCTCGACTGCGTGGTGTTGCTCGACCGCCTTGGCGACAAGGAAGCGGTGGACGCCCTACAGGATCTCGACGCTTTGTACGAGCAGGAGAACGGCGCCTCGGTCCTGGTGGAAGTGGTCGATCGGCTGGCGCGTGCCGAGCCTTCGGACCAGAATCGCATCGATCTTCCCACCTACCGAGGGCTCAACCCGCCCTGGAACGACTGGGATCACCTAAAAGCGCGCGGTCGTCATTTTGGAAGACTGCTGGCCCCAGTGTCGCTGGGGAAGGACTTCCGGTCATGAGCACCCTGCTCGCCGGTTCAAAGGCGTTTTGGAACCGATCGTCGGTCGATCTGCGCAGCGACGAACAGCTCGCTCAGTTGATGGATCGCGGCAGCGTGGCCGACTGGGCCATCCTTCGCGACCTGGCCGTGGAAGACGCGAGCCTGCGAACTCGCATGCGAAAGATCGTCGAGCGAGTGGAACTCGGTTTTCCGGGCTTTTGGCTCGCGCTCCTCGAGGGCATGGGGGAGCCGGTGGACTGGAGCAAGCCGCTGCCCAAGGACCCGAGCCTCTAGCCCGGACTATTCATGAGGGAATCTGCTGCGACGTCCGATACCGCACCACTGGCGGGCGTCCCCCGTGGGGAGGCTGCGCGCTGCTCGCTCCTCGTCTCCTCACATGGGGCTTCTCTATTCTTCTTCGCTCCGCCGAGGGCTTTGCTTCCGCAGCGCAGCGCAATGTCTCGCCTGGGCGCGTCGCGCGTAGGCGAGGCGTTCGAGGGGCGTTTTGTACCTCGTAGTGAACCACCCAATGAGAGCCCTGGTGTTCTCTCGCTCCCACTCCGAGACGGGGGCTTCCACCCAGGCCTGAA
>JAENWE010000014.1 GCA_016650185.1 Vicinamibacteria bacterium
CTCCGGCAGGCCACGCTGGAGGAGGCCTATGAGGTGGTTCACGCCATCGAAACCGGCGATGCCTTGAACCTCAAGGAAGAGCTGGGCGACATCCTCCTGCACGTGGTCTTCCACTCGGATATCGCCAGGCGGACCGGCGAATTCACCATAGACGACGTGATCGCGTCGGTGGCGGACAAGATGGTTCGCCGGCATCCTCATGTTTTCGGGACAGTGGAGGCCGCGACGTCCGAGGCCGTCTTGCGGAACTGGGAAGAACTGAAACGGCTGGAGCGAGCCGCCAAGGGCTCCGAGGACCATTCGTCGTTGCTGGAAGCGGTTCATCGGCACACGCCGGCCGTCATGGAGAGCCAGGCTCTCTCCGAGAAGGCGGCCAAAGTCGGCTTCGACTGGAACAGACCGGAGGACGTACGGGGAAAAATCGAGGAAGAGCTGAACGAAATCTCGGCCGTCATGCTCGAACCCGAAGAAGGCAGGCAGGGACGCCTCGAGGACGAGATGGGCGATTTGCTGTTCGCCGTGATTAACCTGGGCCGCAAGCTGGGAGTGGACGCAGAAACCGCGCTCCGAAGGACGAATCGGAAGTTCAGATCGCGTTTCGCGTTCGTAGAGGAGGGGTTGCGGAAAGAAGGGAAGACCCCAAAAGAGGCGACGCTCGACGAAATGGAAGCCCTTTGGCAGTCCGCGAAGATCAAATAGCCGAGCAGCTCCTTGGCGACGTGGCGGTCGTGACGCAGCGAGCGCGAGCCTCTCTATACTCAAAGCAACGCCACGGAATCTGGACCCCCATTTGACTCCCGCCATTCGATCGACCAACGACCACGCGTTCCAACAACTCCTGGGTGAGGCCTCCTTCGGCCGGGCGATTGCCATCGACACCGAGTCGGACAGCCTGTACCACTATCACCAGAAAGTCTGCCTCATCCAGATCGCCACCGAGGCCGGATCGTCCTATCTCCTCGACCCTCTCGAAGGCTTTCCGGTCGAAGCACTGCGGATTCTGCTGGAGAACCCGAACCTCACCAAGGTCTTTCATGGCGCCGACTACGACATCGCCCTTCTGAAGGCGAAAGCCTCCATCAGTATCCGCAACGTCTACGACACCATGATCGCCGCGAAGTTCCTGGGCCGCACGGAAGTGGGTCTGCAGGCGACCCTCCGCGACGAACTCGGGCTCACCATCTCCAAGGGCAACCAGAAGGACGACTGGTCGGCTCGACCGCTCTCGGAAGAGCAGCAGAACTATGCCTTGACCGACGTGAGCCATCTTCTCGAGGTGGTGGCGAAACAGCGGGAGGGCCTAGAGGAGAAGGGTCGCCTCCATTGGGTTCAGGAGGAGTGCCTGGCCCTCGAGTCGCTGAACGGCCTCCCCGAAAAGGCCATTCCGCGGGAAGTGTTTCGCGACGTCAAGGGGGTGAGCGCGTTGCCGCCCCGGGCCCTCGCCATCTTCCGCGAACTGATGGCGTGTCGCGAGGTGATCGCGGCGGAGATCGATCTGCCGCCCTTCCGAGTCGCGGTCAACGAGGCGCTCCTGTCGCTCGCCCGATCCGAGAAGGATGGCGGCGACGAGGCGGTCCTCGCGAACATCCGGAAGCGTGACTATGTCGATCGCTTCCGGGACGCCTTGCGCCTCGGCCTTGACATTCTCGAGGGCGACCTCCCAACCCTGGAACGCGGCCGGCGGATCGAACTGCCCCTGAAGCAGCAGCGGCGGGTCGCGGCGATCAAGGAATGGCGCAAAGCCGCGTCCGCCCGGATGGGTCTCGAGCTTTCGTTGGTGATCCCCCAACGACTCATCGACAAGATCGCGGAGGCGAATCCCGCGAGCCTCGCCGAACTGTCCGCGGTCGAGGGCCTGCGGCGATGGAGGGTGGAGGCGTTCGGCGAGGAGATCCTCAGACTCATACGCAAGCCGTGACCCGCCGCCGGCTCGCCGCATTGCGGGCGTTTCTGAACCGCGCTTACGCGGAGTACGACGCGCGGTGGATCGAACCCGACCCGGTTCAGTTCGTGTGGCGGTACGAGCGGCGGGAAGATCGCGAGGTGGCCGGGCTCGTGGCTTCATCGCTCGCCTACGGCACGGTCAAGCAGATCAAACGGAGCGTCGAGTCGGTCCTGTCTACCCTGGGCCCCCGCCCGGCCCGCGCCCTCGACTCGCTCGACGCGCATCAGGCCCTCCACTCGCTGGAAGGCTTCAAGCATCGGTTCAACGACGCCGTGGACGTCGCGTGCCTGCTCATCTTCATTCGCGAGATTCGGCGTTCAGCGGGGTCGATCGAAAACTTCTTCGCTCCCGAAGGCAACGTAGCGGATCTCCGAGCGGCCCTCACGGAGTTCGTGGCTCGCACTCTGGCCCTGCCGCGCGACTTCCTGTACGGTCGCGGGTCCCTACCCCAAGGCGCGGGCGTGCGGTTCTTCTTCCCTTCTCCCCGGGACGGAAGCGCCTGCAAGCGACTCTGCCTCTTCCTGCGCTGGATGGTTCGGGCCGATAGCGTCGATCCAGGGGGTTGGACCCGGGTTCCGCGCTCGGCCCTTCTCATTCCCCTGGACGCCCACATCATCAACATTGGTCGAAAGGCGAAGCTCACACGCCGGGTGTCGCCGGGCTGGAAGATGAGCGAGGACATCACCGCCACCCTGCGAGCCTGCGATCCGGACGATCCGGTGAAATACGACTTCGCCCTCCACCGCATCGGTCTGTTCAAGCGCGAGGCCGACCTTCTGTCCCTTCGCAGCGCATAGCAAGCCCCAACTACAATCAGTCGGCCCCTCATGCCCAGTCCCCATCTTGACCCCGACGAAACCGTACGCCACGATCAATTGAAATTCGACTTCGCCAGAAGGCCGCTGGCCGGCCGAGTGATCCTGGTTTCGGGGGGCACCGGCGGCCTCGGAGCCGCCACCGCGGCCCTGCTCATCCACGAAGGCGCCTATCCCATCCTCGGCTATCACACCAACAAGGGGCGCGCCGAGCTGGTTCAGCAACGACTTCAGGATCTGTATGCCGGACCGGTAGCGCTCACCCAGGGCGACATCACAGGGGCCGCGGGGCGGCGACGTCAGGTGGAGGACGCTCAAAGGCTGAAGGGGCGAATCGACGGCCTGGTCGTCTGCGCCGGCGATCCCGCGCGCGCGCGGACCCAGGACCTCGAATCCCCCGCTTTTCAAGAAGCCCTCGACCGGAACGCCGTGGGCCCCCTGCTTCTGGCCCGCGATGTGGCCCTGGCCATGCAGGATCGGTCCACCGGCGGGGCCATCGTCCTCCTCTCCAGCATGCAGGGCGCCTATCCCTTCGAAGGCTCTCTCGCTTACGGCACGTCGAAGGCGGCGCTCATCCATGGCGCAAAGGTCCTGGCCAAGGACTTCGGCGGCCGTTCCCGCATCAACATCAACGTGGTGGCGCCGGGCGTGACCTCAGTGGGAATGGCCCGGGCATCGGTGGATTCGGGCAAATACGACGGAATGATCGATGCGGGGGTGATCCCGCGCTTCGGCCGACCGGAAGACGTGGCCCGCGCCGTAGGACTCCTGCTGGATCCGGAGAGCTACATCACCGGCCAGGTGATCATGGTGGACGGCGGCCTGACCCTGCGGCGGGATCTGTAAAAGTCCCTCGGGTGGGCGACCGCCCTCATGTGGCGATTTGACGCAAAAAGCCTCAGCCAACGAAACTGGCAGGCTATGAAACACTTTTGGGCTCTCCTGGCGATTTCGTTCTCGGCGACCGCGTGCAATCAGGCCAGCGCGACCGTCGAGGCGAGCGCCGCCGGCAAGCCGGACGACAGCCAGGTGGCAGCCAAGATCGGCGCGCGTTCCTTCTCCAACGCGGATCTGGATACGCGCATCAAGAACGAGATGTCCACGTTGCGCGCCCGCGCCGACGCCGCGGAAGCCCAGATCAAATCCCAACTCGATGACCTCCAGCGACAGGTCCAGGAGCAGGAGTACAACCTTCGAAAGAAGGCCTTGAGCGAGGTTCTCTTCGACATGGAGGCCCAGTCGAAGGGTGTCGATCGTAATACCCTGGTCGAGCAGGAAGTGACCTCCAAGGGTTCGCAGGTTTTGCCCCACGAAATAGACGCGCTTTGGGAGACCGTCAAGTCCGGCGCACGGGGAGCCACGAAGGAGCAGATGCGATCGCAACTTCAGACCATGGTGGTCCAGCGAAAGACCGAGAGCGAGCTCGCGCGCTACCAACTGGCCTTGTTCAAGAAATACCACGTCTCCTTCGTGGGCTTGCAGCCGGCGCGGAAGACCGTGGCGGTTCCGTCCGACGCTCCGGTTCTCGGCCCCAAAGACGCGCCGATCACCATCGTGGAGTTCACCGACTACCAGTGCCCCTACTGCCAGCAGGCCCAGCAATACGTGGACCGGGTGATGGAGGTGTACAAGGACAAGGTGCGGCTGGTCTATCAGGAGTTTCCCCTCGACTTCCACGCCCAGGCGATGCCTGCGGGCGTGGCCGCGCGTTGCGCGGGGGAGCAGGGCAAGTTCTGGGAGATGCACACGAGCATGCTTAGCGCTCCGGGCGCGTTCGACAAAACTGACCTCGAGAGCCGCGCAAGGAATCTTGGGATCGACACCACCCGGTTCAACACGTGCGTGGCCTCAGGGCGGTTCGACCCGGTTATCCAAAAGGCGATCGAGAACGGGCGATCGGTGGGGGTGAGCGGGACGCCGACCTTCTTCCTGAACGGACGCACCTTCTCCGGAGCCCAGCCCTTCGAAGTCTTCGAGCGCATGATCGAAGAAGAGCTCGCCATGGCCCCGGGAAATCGGGCCGGCAATTAGGCACCCTCTGCTGGCCTGGTTCCAAACCACCGGACCAGCGATTACAATGCGCGCGCTTCGCTCCGTTTCTTGCGGGCGAGACGTACTTTCCCAATAGGCGCAATAGGAGCTCATAAAGAGTTGGCTCAACAGACAGACCTTCGGGCTTGGACGATCAAGGACGCCTCCGAGCTTTATAACGTCGCCGGATGGGGCAAGGACTTCTTCTCCATCAACGACGCCGGCCACGTCCAGGTAACGCCGCAGGGTCCGGGGAGAGGAGCCATCGACCTCAAGGAGTTGGTCGAGGATCTGAAGAGCCGAGGCAACAAGCTGCCCATCCTGATCCGTTTCTCCGACATTCTGAAGTTTCGGATCGAGCAGCTCTTCGGCGCCTTCAACTCGGCCATCGCCGAGCACGATTACAAGGGACGATTCCGCGGGGTCTACCCGATCAAGGTCAATCAGCAACGGCATGTGGTCGAAGAGTTGATTGAATACGGCGCTCCCTACGGCCTCGGAATCGAAGCGGGAAGCAAGCCCGAGCTTCTGGTCGCCCTCGCCCTCCACGAGAACGCGGACGCCTACATCCTCTGCAACGGGTACAAGGACAAGGCCTACATCGAAACCGCCCTCCTCGCCCAGAAATTGGGCCGCCAGGTGATCATCACGGTCGACCGTGCTCAGGAGATCGACACCATCATCGCCTGCTCCCGCGAGCTGGACGTGCGCCCGGTCATCGGGGTGCGCGCGCGCTTGTCCACCAAGGGAGCGGGGAAATGGGTGGAGTCGACCGGCGACCGATCGAAATTCGGCCTGACCACGGGCGAGATGGTCGATGCGGTTGAGAAGCTGCGGCAGGAGGGAATGCTCGACTGCCTGCAACTCCTCCACTTCCACATCGGCTCCCAGATCACGGCCATCCGCGCCATCCGCGACGCCATGCGCGAGGCGTCGCGCATCTTCGTGGAGCTTCATCTGATGGGGGCCAACATGCGGGTGATCGACTGCGGCGGGGGCCTCGGCGTCGACTACGACGGCAGCCAGACCAACTTCCACAGCTCGGTCAACTATTCCCTCGCCGAATACGCCCGCGACATCGTCTCGGAAATCAGCGAAGCCTGCGCCGCCAAGGGCGTCCCCCATCCGGATATCGTCACCGAATCCGGCCGGGCTCTGGTGGCTCATCATTCGGTGCTCATCTTCAACGTCCTCGGGTCGAACGAGATCCTGGCGGGCCAGGCCCCGGAACTGGTGGGCGCCGACGAACACCGATTGATTCAGCAGCTCTACGAGACCTACATGAACGTCTCGCGGAAGAACTTCCAGGAGAGCTACCACGACGCCCTTCAGCTCAAGGAGCAGGCGGTGTCGGCCTTCACCCTGGGCGTGCTCGGCCTGCGCGAACGGGCCCGGGTCGAGAAACTTTTCTGGGCGGTCTGCGAGCGCATCCTCAAGATCGTTCGTGATCTCGAGTACGTGCCCGACGAACTGGAAGGACTGGAAAGGCAGCTCTGCGACACCTACTACTGCAACTTCTCGCTCTTCCAGTCGATGCCCGATCATTGGGCGGTGAAGCAGCTTTTCCCCACCATGCCCATCGAACGTCTCGACAAGCAGCCCATGCGGCGGGGGGTTCTCGCCGATCTCACCTGCGACAGCGACGGCAAGATGTCCGAATTCATCGACCTGCGCGACGTGAAGCACTTCCTGCCTTTGCATGCCATGAATGGCGAGCCGTACCACATCGCCTCCTTCCTGGTGGGCGCCTACCAGGAGATCCTGGGCGACCTCCACAACCTTTTCGGCGACACTGACGCGGTGCACGTGAAGCTCACGGAAGATGGATACAGCGTCCAGCACGTGGTCGAGGGCGACTCGGTGACCGAGGTCTTGTCCTACGTCCAATACAACAAGGATGATCTCCTCGCTCGCGTCCGCCGCGCGGTCGAGGTCGCCCTCCGCGAGAAACGTCTCACGATGGCCGAATCGGGCCGCCTGATGAAGCGGTACGAAGAAGGCCTCGAGGGATATACCTACCTCACCTCTGAGGGATAAAGGGAAGCCATGGCTGAAAGCTCCTTCGACATCGTCAGCGAGATCGACCAGCAGGAAGTGAAGAACGCCGTTGCCCAGGCGCTCAAGGAAATCCAGACCCGGTACGACCTCAAGGACTCGAAGTCCGACATCGCCATCGGCGACCGGGAACTCACTCTCACTTCGGTCGACGAGTACAAGCTCAAGGCGGTGCGCGACATCCTGGAGAGCAAGCTGATGAAGCGCGGCATCTCCATCAAGGCGCTGACCTACCAGGATCCGGAGTCCGCCCTCGGCGGCACGGTCCGCCAGAAGGTCGCGATGCAGAACGGAATCCCGATCGAAAAGGCCAGGGAGATCGTGAAGCTCATCAAGAACAGCAAGATGAAGGTGCAGGCCGCGATCCAGGGCGAGCAGTTGCGCGTGACCGGCAAGAGCCGGGACGACCTGCAGGCCCTCATGACCATGCTTCGGGGCGCCAAACTGGACATCGACATGCAGTTCACGAACTACCGGTAGCGCTGAAAGCGCCCGCCTCCGCACGATCCGTCCGCGTTCGCTAAGATCTGGATCCTCATGGAAGGCGCTCCTCTTTCACGAGCCAACAGAAAGCGCCAACCGCCCCAAGCCTCCGTGAACTCCCTTAGAACCTCCACCCTCGAAACTCCCCCCGTCCTGCCGGTGGTCATGGCTCTTCCTGACATCGTCAGCCTGGTGGAAAGCGACCTCATGCGGGTCGAGCGTGTTTTCCGGGATGAATTCCTCTCCGACTTGAAGGTGATCTCGGACGTGGCCTCCCATGTGCGTGACGCGGGCGGAAAACGTATCCGGCCCGCCCTGCTGCTTCTGGCCTCGCGCCTCTTTGCCCATTCGAGCGACCGGATGATCACCCTCGGCGCGGTGGTCGAGTACATCCACACCGCCACCCTGCTGCACGACGACGTCATCGATGAGGCAGCCACCCGACGCGGCCGAAAGAGCGCCAACTCGCGGTGGGGCAACAAGACCACTGTCCTCATCGGCGACTTTCTCTACACGAAATCCATGGCCATGGCCCTCACCCAGGACAACCTGGGCATCCTGCGCCTGCTCTCCGACGTGACCTTGCGCATGATCGAAGGCCAGGTTCTGGAAATCGAGCGCGAGGCCGACCTGTCGGTGCGCGAAGATCAGCACCTCGACATCATCCGTCGAAAAACCGCCGATCTCTTCTCCGTGTGCATGCGCATCGGCGCCATCCTCGGCCATGCCAGCGAGGAGAAAGAACAGGCGCTTGCAGCCTACGGCCTGGCCCTCGGGCTCGCGTTCCAGATGAAGGACGACCTCCTCGATTTCACCGCCACCGAAAAATCGCTCGGGAAACCGATCGGCCTGGATCTGCGTGAAGGCAAACTCACCCTCCCCGTCATCTACATGCTTGAAGCCGCGGACGGCAAGATTCGGCGCAAGGTGGAAACCGTCATCGAGGATCGCGGGTTCGAGCACGTCTCCCACGACGAGATCGTGGGTCTGGCCAGACGCTGCGGCGCCCTGGATCGGGCCGAGGCCATGGCCGTGAAGCAGGCGGAGGCGGCTCGACTGGCCCTCGGGCCTTTCGGCCCCTCTCCAGAGCGCGACGCCCTTCTGACCCTTCCCGACTTCATCCTCGCCCGCGATCACTGATCCGCTCGGAACCCTCCGGATGGCCGCGGCGATGAATAAAGGCGGGCTTTCCCTGGTGATCGCGATGACCGCACTCGTGGCGGCGCTCTTGCTGCTCGCCCCACGCGGGATCCGTGGATTGGCCGCGGACAAGTGGGTGACCTACTATGCGGCCCAGGACGGCCTGCCCCGGCCGCGGAGGGCGTCCGCTCGTGCGTTGGTGGTGAAGACCGACATCGCCATGCGCAACCTTGCGCCCCTACCCCAGGCCTCGGCCGCCGCCATGCTCGCGCTCACCATCGCTCAGCGGGCTCAAGGGGAGGGAGACCGCGAATCGGCGCTCATCATCTATCGCGGTGTTCGCGCGTCGTGCGCCCGGGTTCGGTCACAGTTTCTCTCGGGGGCCGGCTTTGCCGTGATCGAAGCTCGAGCCGCGGCCCTGGAGCAGTCGGCCGCCCCCGGCGCGCCAAAGTGAAAGGCCCAGCCGACGCTCTCGTGACCCGGGCCGAGCATCTTCGTCGGACGATCCGGAAGCACGAGCATCTCTATTACGTGCTTCTAGAACCCGAGATCTCGGATCAGAAGTTCGACGCCTTGGACCGGGAACTTCGCGATCTGGAAGCGGCTCACCCTGAACTGATCACTCACGATTCGCCGACTCAGAGAGTGGGCGGGGGCCCCCTCACGGAGTTCCCCCCCGTGGCTCACGCCGCACCGATGCTGAGTCTCGATAACACGTACAGCGAGGATGAGGTTCGCGACTTCGAGGCGCGAGTCCGGCGTCAACTGGGAGAGACGCCGTTGTCCTACGTGGCCGAACCCAAGATCGACGGCCTGTCGCTTTCCGTAACCTACGAGAATGCAATTCTGACCCGAGCGGTGACTCGGGGAGATGGGAAGATCGGCGACGACGTCACCGTGAACGCGCGCACCATCAGGTCGCTGCCCCTCGCCCTCGCCTCCTCACGGCCCGGGTTGAAGGTCCCGAGCCTGATCGAGGTGCGGGGCGAGGTGTATCTCCCTCGGTCGGTATTCGCCCGAGCAAACGACGAACGAACGCGGAACGGCGAGGAACCCTTCGTCAATGCCCGTAACGCGGCCTCCGGCGCCATGAAGCAGCTTGATCCGCGCCAGGTCGCCGAGCGCGGCCTGGAGCTCTTCCTGTACAGCGTGGCCCGAAGTTCCGAGCCCGAGGCGAGGTCTCACTCGGATGCCCTACGGCTGATAGGGGATCTCGGACTCCGCACGAATCCGGAGATCAAGGCCTGCGCCTCGATCGAGGAGGCTCTCGCCCATTGTGCGGCGCTCCGCCTGAAACGGGACGCGCTCGACTACGACATCGATGGCGTGGTCATCAAGGTCGACTCGCTGTCCCTGCAGCGGGAACTCGGCGCGACTTCGAAGTTTCCTCGCTGGGCCATCGCCTATAAATTCCCGGCCGAGCGCGCCGCCACGCGGCTGGTCAACATCGACGTTCAGGTAGGGCGCACCGGCAAGCTCACACCGGTGGCGCACCTGGAACCCGTCTTCGTGGCCGGGACCACGGTGTCGCGCGCCACCCTCCACAACGCCGAAGAGATCGCCCGCAAGGACATTCGGGTCGGCGACACCGTGGTGGTCGAACGCGGCGGTGACGTGATTCCGAAGATCGTGGAAGTGGCGCTCGGCCTGCGCCCCCCCTCGGCGAAGCCATTCATGATGCCCGCGGCGTGCCCGGTCTGCCTGACCCACGTGGCTGCGATGGACGACGAAGTCGATCTGCGCTGCCCGAACGCGAGCTGCCCGGCCCAGATCGAAGAACGGATCAAGCACTTTGCGAGACGACAGGCCATGGATATCGAGGGCCTCGGCGACAAGCTGGTGGCTTTGCTGGTTTCTGACGGAACGCTCAGGAACATCGCTGATCTCTACACCCTCGAGGTCGATGTCTTGGCCCAACTGGAACGCATGGGCGAGAAATCGGCGGCGAATCTGGTGGCCTCGATCGAGAAAAGCCGCGGGGCCGGCCTGCAGCGATTGTTGTTCGGCCTCGGCATCCGTTTCGTGGGCGAACGCGCGGCCGAGCTTCTCTCCCGCCGTTTCGGATCGATAGACGCGCTGTCGCAGGCGACCGCAGAGGAGATCGACGCCGTGCCGGAGATCGGGCAGGCCGTCGTCGCCTCCGTGCGGGAATGGTTCACCGCTTCTCAAAACCAGGACCTGATCGACCATCTGAAACGCGCCGGACTCCAGCTGAAAACCCTGAGCGCCGGTCCGGCGCAGCCCAGGACCCTCGAGGGCCTCCAGTTTGTTCTCACCGGGGTGCTGCCTTCGATGGACCGCAACGAAGCCAAGCGATTGATCGAGGGACGAGGCGGCCGAGTCACTTCAGCCGTCTCGTCGAAGACCAGCTACATCGTGGCCGGCGACGACGCCGGCTCCAAGCTCGAAAAGGCGCGGACTCTCGGCATCAAGGTACTGGACGAGGCGGGGCTTGTGGGTCTTCTGGGCGAGAATCCGCGGGCATGAAGCCTTCTCCCGTCAGGCCCCGGGTCCTCGTCGTCGACGATGAGGATGCGATCCGTCGGTCGCTGACCATGATGTTCGAGTTCGAGGGATTCGACTGCGAGACCGCATCCTCGGGCCCCGAGGCCGTCCAGGTCATTGACCGGGCAGAGATCGATCTGGTGGTTCTCGACGTGAAGATGGCCGGTCTCGACGGCCTCGATACCTTGCGTCTCCTGCGCGAGCGGGCCAAGGATATTCCGGTGATCATGCTGTCGGGCCATGGGACGGTGAAGACCGCGGTTGAAGCCACCCGCCTGGGCGCTTTCGACTTTCTCGAGAAGCCGCCGGAGACCGAGAAACTGCTGGTCGCGGCCCGCAACGCGCTCGAGAAGCGACGTCTGGTCATCGAGAACCGGCGGCTCCGGCTCGAGACGAGCGGGCCCATCGATCTGGTCGGCAGCAGCGCCGCCATTCAGCAGGTCTTCGCCAGGATCCGCAGGACCGCGCCCACGAACGCCACGGTGCTGATTCGCGGCGAGAGCGGGGTCGGGAAGGAACTGGTGGCCCGCGAGGTCCACCGCCTGTCCGCCCGCGCCGATGAGTCGTACGTCTCGGTCAATTGCGCGGCCATCCCGGAAGAACTGATCGAGAGCGAGCTCTTCGGCCACGAGAAGGGCTCGTTCACCGGCGCCACCGAGCGCCAGGTCGGGAAGTTCGAGATGGCCCACAAGGGCACGATCTTTCTCGACGAAATCGGCGATATGAGCTCGCGCGCCCAGGCCAAGGTCTTGCGGGTGCTGCAAGAGGGCGAGGTCGAGCGAATCGGCTCGCAAAAGACCATCAAGGTGGATGTCCGGGTGATCGCAGCCACCAATAAGAATCTGGAGCAGGCCATAGCCGAAGGCACGTTCCGCGAGGACTTGTTCTTCCGCCTCTCCGTCATCGACATCGAGGTCCCACCCCTGCGAAACCGCCTCGAGGATATTCCCGCCATCGCCAGCCACTTTGTAGCCCTCGCCGCCTCTCAGCATGGGGTCGCGGTCAAGCGAATTTCAGCCGACTTCGCCGCCGCCCTGCGGGCCCGGGATTGGCGCGGGAACGTTCGTGAACTCCGAAACGTCATCGATCGCCTGATGATTCTGGTGGATGACGACACCCTCCGGGCCGATCACCTCGACGGCGTGCCGCAGCCGAGACCCCTGTCCGGCGTCTCCGCGTCGCCCCTCGCTCCGGGCGGACCACCCGACACCGGCTCCATCCCCATGCCACAAGGATCGTTGCGCGAATTCAAGGAAGGCTCGGAGCGCGCGTTCATCGTCTCCAAGCTGCGCGAAAACGCGTGGAACATCTCGGCCACCGCGCAGGCCATCGACACCCCGCGGTCGAATCTTTACAAGAAGCTCGAGCAATATGGCATCAGCGAAGAGCAGGACGGCTTGACGCCGAAGGCTCCAGGCGCTTAGGGTCCCCTGGTTCGGCGGAGTTGGCTGGACGATCGCTTCGAACAACGCATTCGTCGGAGAGGAAAGTCCGGACTCCACGGTGGTCTTAAGTGACGACAAGGGCTGTGTGCTGGCTAACCGCCAGCGGGGGCGACCTCAGGGACAGTGCCACAGAAAAAGATACCGCCGCGGCGACCGCGAGGTTGTCGAGGTAAGGGTGAAAAGGTGCGGTAAGAGCGCACCGCCGCGGTGGCGACATTCGCGGGACAGGGAAAACCCCACACGGAGCAAGACCAAATAGGGGGGCGATAAGAGGCGATGGCCCATCGCTCAGGCCCCCGGGTTGGTTGCATGAGGCCGCGAGCAATCGCGGTCCTTAGAGGGATGATCGTCCA
>JAENWE010000015.1 GCA_016650185.1 Vicinamibacteria bacterium
CCCAAGGCAATTCTCTTTTTCGACCAATTCCTGTACATGCTTCTAACCGAGCGGACCATATCGAATATGGCACATGCGGTCCCCGTCGTTCCGTGCGTTGGCGCTCAGAGTCGTGGACGGGCCCACCACCAGACTCGCCCCCTGACGTCATCGACGTTGGGGGGCCTTTCGGGTCGCGATGTCCTCACGCCTCGGGCCGGGCGCGGAACGGGACGTGGGCCCCGATTCCCGCGCGAGGGCGCCCTGCTACAGCTGACGCAGGAAGGCGACGAGGTCCTTCTTCTCCGAGTCGGTGAGCTTCGTCCCGAGAAGCAGGTTGAAGAACTCAACCGTATCGTCCTGAGGCGATCACGCATGAACGGCCTGCGCGACCAGACGCACGCCCAGCGCCGCACAGACGCGGCTGATGGTGTCGAAGCGCGGCTGGGCGTCAGGGCGGAGCGCCTTATACAAGGCCTCTCGGGTGAGGCCAGACGCCTTGGCAATCTCGCTCATCCCGCGAGCACGAGCGATGTCGCCCAAAGCTGCGGCGAGAAGGGCGGGATCGTTCGCATCGAGAATATCCGTGAGGTACGCCGCAACCGAAGCCTCGTTGCCGAGGTACGGCGCGGCGTCGAACTCAGGCAGGTCGGTCGCCTTGATACGTTTGGTCATGGTCATTTCCTTTCGTCAGTCCAAAAGCGCCGCCAAGAGTCTGGCGCGTTTAATGTCGGCCTTCTGCGTATGCTTCGATCCGCCCGCCAGCAACACAATCAGCATGGCGCCGCGCTTGGCGAAGTACACGCGCCAGCCCGCGCCTACATGAATGCGAAGCTCGGACACGCCCTCGCCGATCGGAGCGACATCACCCATCAAGCCGAGTTCCAGGCGCTTGATTCGCGCGACCATCACCCCGCGCGCTGCTGAGTCCGACAATCGGTTCAGCCAGTCTGTGAATTCGGGCAACGGCCTGATCGAGAACACGGCAGTAGTGTAATCGAACGATTACGCCATGCCAAGAGGGCATCTGTCGGCGCTCCGCCCCCTAAGTCAGGCCGATCCTGAGCCCAACCCCGGCCCCGATCCCTCCGTCATTGCGACGAGGCCATCGAGAAGCAGCCGAGGAAGCAATCTCGCGGCCCCAGAGCCCCCCGCTTCCGTGAAGGCCCAAGGCGCGACGGCGGAGAATCGAAGGAGGGAGAGGTGGTCACAGTCTGTGACCACGTCCGCCCGTGCGACAAGGGTCAACTGAAATCGAAAGTCCTCGCGATGCTATCGCCCGCGCTATCATTCAGCGTGCGAATCGTGGTCGATACGAACGTGCTGTTCGGAGCCCTTCATAAGAAGGGCGGGGCCTCCCGTCGGGTCGTTCTCGCTTGCCTGAAGGGCGACTACCAACCGGTAGTCAGCGCGGCTCTGTTCGCTGAGTACGAGGATGTTTTCGCTCGTCAAGCGTTGTGGAAGAAATCGCTCCTGGACGAGAAGGCGCGACGCGAGGTGATGGACGCTTTCCTCGCTGTTTGTGCCTGGACGGAGGTGTTCTTCTTGTGGCGTCCCAACCTGCAGGACGAGAGCGACAACTTCATCATGGAAACCGCCGTGGCCTCGGGCGTCGTGGCGATTGTGACTCGTGACGTCCGCGACTTGCGCTCCGGTGAGCTTCGATTTCCGGATATCGCCGTGTTGACACCCGAACAATTTCTCGAGAGGTACCCATGTCCATCCTGACCATCAGACTTCCAGAAGACAAGCACGAACGGCTCCGCGCCCTGGCGCAGAGAAGGAAGATCAGCGTCAATCGACTCGTTGACGAACTCGCCACCGTGGCCCTCGCCAATCACGACGCTCACGCGCGCTTCCTGACGAGAAGGAAACGGGCCAGCCCCGCCAAGGCGATCAAGCTCCTCGAGGGTTTGGGAAGCCGGTAGTACGCCTTCGGCGTAGATGATCGGATCATTCCGGGTCCTCTTCCCGATCCAGATCCCAATCACGAACCCGACCAAAGTCCGGAGTCCCGACGCGATCCCATGGAAAGACGTCGCTCCCTGGCCCTAACCGGTGTACCCGCAAACACCCGTCCGCGGTGAATTGACGAGGGGCAGAAGTCCGATGTCCTCCGAGCAGGGATGCAATCGGCCGTGCGTCGCGCAGAAGACGCTGGGGCCTGTGCCCGCGCACTGCGCACAGACGACGGTGGCGGGAGCCTCGCAGTCGGAGCACGTCCAGGCGAGCGGCGCGTTTCGGGCGAGCAGGCGTACCGCGCGCCGACCGAGCGAACCGTCGCGCCTGCCGAGAACGCGTCCCGCTAACGAGGTGGTCGAGCCGAAATCGTACTCGTAGTCGAAGGCCCTCCCCTGAGTCGGCAGTTCACCGATGCGGGTCTCCTTGCTGATCTCGGACCGGCCAAGCCGGAAGGCGCTCAGATGGCCGCAACATTCGAGCCAGGTACTTCGGAGAAGTCCATCCAGCTTTGCGAGGCTTGCGGTCGCGCGCGCCTCGATCTGGAGCCAGTATGAGGTGGCGCCTGGGGGGCCTGGCGGAGAGTCGCCAGAATCAACGGCTCTGGCGCGGGACGGGGGGCCGGGGGGCTGATTTCGATCCTCAAGGGGCTGGAAATCGAGAAGAGCCTGGCCACGGACCCCGTGGTCGTGGCCCTTCGGTACTGGGAGTCTCCGAGCTAAGGCCCAGACTCCCGTCCACACGGCGGGGTCCGTTTATCGGGCGGGAAGGCGCTACCCCGCCACCTCCGGGAGCTTTGCGCCCCTTCCTCCCGATCTGGCGCCCAAGCTGGTTGAGTATCGGCACGGCCGGGGGCTGGATCAGCTCTACACGCACCAGCGGGCGGCGTATGACCTGGCGAAGGCCGGGAAGAGTTTCGTGGTGACGACACCCACCGCCTCGGGGAAGACGCTTTGCTGGCGCGAAGCCTGCCCGGGGCACAACCTGCCCATCCTTGATGACATCATGAAGGCCGCCATCATCAAGGACACCGACACGCGGGATGGCTGGACTACGACGGGGACACACCGCAGGATGCGCGGAAGGCCATCCGGTCGAAGGCGCACATCGTGGTGACGAACGGGGAAAGCCCGCCGCATTCCGACGGAGATTCGAAGGCGCGCCGCCATGCGGCTTGTTCAGTTGAATGCGGCCACACGAATCGAGGATTTGCGCCTGCCGCCTTCCAACCAGCTAGAGCAGTTGCACGGAGATCGGGCCAATCAGTGGAGCACGCGCATCAACGACCAATGGCCCTTGTGCTTTCGGTTCGAACACGGCGACGCGTTTGACGTAGAGATTGTGGACTACCTCTAGCCTGGATTTCCACGGGACAGGATTGAGTTAACGGCGCCCGGTCTCGGTCCACTTTCTGAGCCGCTGCAAGCGCGCCAGAG
>JAENWE010000016.1 GCA_016650185.1 Vicinamibacteria bacterium
ATGGCATGCGCAACCGGGGAACCGAATCGGCGGTTATCGGCGTTTCTTGGGATCGTTCAAAACTGCGAGGGCCGCGGTCGCCTCGCGATTTGACGGATCCAGCGCCAGGACTCGATTGAAGGCGACGCGAGCCCGCGCGGAAAGCCTCGCCTCCCAGAAAATTCTCCCGAGAGCAGAATGAACCGCCGCGTCTCCGGGTTCGTTGCGGGCGAGTTCCTCCAGACTCTGCTCGGCGGCCCTCATGAGGCTCGGGACCTTCGCCTGAGTCTCCCAGGTCAGGATCTTTATCGCCCTCTCCTCGGAGGTTCCTTCCGCGAGCAATTGCGCTTTCGCAAGACACTCGAGAGCCTCCCAGATTTTCGACGCGGCGATCAGTCCTCGTGCGGTCGCCCGAACGACCGCGATCTCCTCCAGGAGACTCTCGGTGGTCCGCGCGGCGGGGGCGGGGGCGCTGGGCGGGCTCCCCGAGGGACGCGGGATAGACGTGGTCGAAGGGGGTGGGACGGGAGGCCGGGGGATCGAAGTCGCGGTTCGGGGTCTGGAAATCGAACCCGAGTTTCTGCGCCGTGGAATCGGACGGGACTCTCCAAGCGGGCTGATCGGACCCGAACCGGATCCGGCCGAAACCGAGGAGGACACCGAGTCGAACACGGGCCGCGCCAAGCCCGTCGTGGTTCCAACCAGCCGATCCGGCGCCTGGTTTTCGAGGAATTCGACGCCGACGCGCGTGATGCGATCCGTGCCTCGCTTGACGTGCCGAACAACGGCCGCGCTCGAAAAGTTCCCTCCCACTTCTTGAACCGCGACCTGGTCGCCTGCTTCAAGATCCGGCCAGCTGGTGAGAATTCGCATGCCGCTCCTCGAGAGGTCATGAGCGATGGTTCTTTCTTCTTTTTCAGGCGCGCCGCTCGAGCCGAGCTTGCGAAGGACCACGTCCGTGGGGATTTCGAAGCGTTCATCCCTGCGGGCATCCTCCAGGGCATTTCGGGGCACGGCGATCTCGGCGACGCTATCGTCCGGTGGGGGAGGCGGTGTTTCGATCGCAGGGCTCGGCGGCGAACCTCCGGACGAGTCGAGGGCCGGGGAGTCCTGCGCAACCGACGGCAGCGCGCCGGCAAATTCCTCCTCCGAGTCGAGGGGATCGGGGGGGGCGTCGCCTGAATCCACGGCGAGGGCCGATTGCGAGCGACCGCAGACGGAACAGACGCCAGCGCCTTCGTCAATAGGCGCAGCACACGTTGGGCAGTCCTGAGTCATGCGCAAAACCGTCTAAGGGACTGTACGCCTCTCCGCCTGAGAACGCCTAGCAGCACCCAGCCCGTTCACTTCTCCAGATCACTGGCTCGGACGAGGGCGTCCTTGCCGAATTTCTGTCGCACCTTGTCCCGAAGCTCATCGATCCGAGCACCGCGCGGCGGGAGGTCCTCCTCAAACAGCACTCCCTGGACAGGGTCCGCGAATCCGGAAACGCCGATGCCGAGGAGGCGCACCTTCAACGACCCATGGACCTCGTCGAAGAGCTTTTGGGCCGTCTCGAAGAGATCAGAAGCGACGTTGGTGGGTCGCCGGCTCGAGCGCGCATGGGTGGTCGTGCGAAATGTCTCGTCGCGGTACTTCAGGGTGAGAGTGCGACCGGACAGGGACACGGCACGGAGCCGGCGCGACAGTTCATCAGCAAGGCGGAGCAGGCTCTTCCGAAGGGCGCGCTGATTGCCCTCATCCACATCGAAGGTGTGTTCGACCGAGACGCTCTTGGCCGGCCCGGTGTCCGCCACCACCGGTCGATCGTCCTCACCCATGGCGAGCCTCTGCAGGTCGAGGCCATGCGTGCCGAGGAGCCTCGCGGTCTTCAGGTCGGCAAGTTGACCCATGGTGTGAATGCCCAGCTTCGCCAGCCTCTCCTCCATCTTCGGGCCGACCCCCCAAAGTCGACGCACGGGCAGGGGGGCCAGAAAAGCCCGCTCCGTTCCGGGAGGAACCAGAACCAGACCGTCGGGCTTGTGAAGATCGGAGGCGATCTTCGCGATCAGCTTCGCGGTAGCCACACCCACCGAGGCGGTCAGTTTCGTCTCCTCCCGAATTTGAGCCTTGATCTTTCGAGCGATGGTTTCTCCGTCTCCAAAGAGCCGGACGCTTGCGGTCACATCGAGAAAGGCTTCGTCAACGGATATCGGTTCCACCAGATCGGTGAACGCTTCGAAAATGGCCCGAATGTCCTTCGACACCGCTGCGTACTTGCTCATGTCGGGCTGGATGAAGATGCCGTCCGGGCAAAGCCGGTAGGCGGTGGAGATGGGCATGGCGCTCACCACCCCGAATTTCCGCGCTGCGTAGCTCGCGGTGGAGACCACACCTCGACCCGATCCGCCTTTGGGGTCAGCCCCGATGATGACCGCATGGCCACTCAGCTCCGGACGGTCCCTCTCCTCGACCGCTGCATAGAACGCGTCCATGTCGACATGGAGGATCGTTCGGGATTCTTTAGCCTTCAGTCTGAGGTTTCTGGACATGGCGGACTCGAGATCAGCAGAGGTCAGAGCGTACAATCTCACCTTGAAAGTAGAGGTCAAAACGAAGATGAAGATGGAAAAACTAGTGGTGGCCGCGGCCGCATTTCTGGCTTTTTCGCTCGTCACGCAATGCAGCGCTCAGGCGAAGGCGGACAAAGCCGGAGCCTCGGGCGCAACCGTCGCCGTGCCGATGCCCGCGACCGATCGGATGCCGATGGCCGAGTTCAAGAAGCTGCTGGCGGCGAATGACGTCGTGGTCATCGATGTGCGGTCCAACGACGCCTACATCGCGGGTCACATTCCAGGCGCTCTGTCGATGCCGGAAGAGACGCTCACTTCCGCCACGGCGGAAAAGCTCAAGCGCATGGGCAAGCCCATCGCCACTTATTGCGCCTGACAGGCCGAACACACTAGCGCCCGTGCGGCGCAGACCTTGCAGAAGATGGGCGTCCCCGCCCAGGCCATCGTCGGCGGATACAACACGTGGCTGCAGGAGAACAATCCCATCAAGAGCGGAACCGCCGCGAAGTAAGATGAGGGCAAGAAGGGCCGCGATCCGTTCTACGGCCGCGGTTTCGTGAACGCCGCCAAGGCCGTTCAGTAGGCCGTCGCAAGCGCCTGCTTTTCGGGCGGATTCGACCAGGGGAGGCCAAACGGCCTCCCCTTTTTTTTGGGGCGGGGCCAGATCAGGCTCTTGTTGCGCCCCTTTTCTGTCTGCGGATCTGCGGGTATGCCCGAGGCTGAGCTATCCTCCTTTCCGTCGCTCAGGGTGCCTCCATAAAAGGAGGGTAAAAGGGAAGCAGGTCGAATACCTGCGCGGTCCCGCCACTGTAGCCGGTGAGTTGCTTCTCGATCCGTTCGAGCCACTCGAGTCTCAAAAGGATTCGGGGAAGGCTCTAGAGAAGCGGCGTTGACCCGGGAGCCAGGAAACCTGCCTCGAGCGAAGTCGGCAACCATCAACAACGAGGCTTCTCGCGGAAGAAGGCCACGGTCGCTCAGCAGCAGGATCTCCCGGACGTTCATCGGGCAGACCCCCTCAATGAGCCCGTTCTCCTTCCCCGATTCAAAGCCTTTCCTCGAGGAAGGAATCCCATCGTCATGTCGCTCAACCAGTCCACCCGGACTCCCTTTCGTTTCGCCCGCCTTGTCGTCGCCCTTGCCGGGGCCCTCAGCACCTCCAGTGTTTCCGCCGCAGAAGTCAGAGGCTCCGTCACCACCGAGGATGGCCTGAAGGTGTCGCAGGCCATCGTTCGTCTCACCAGCTCGACCGTCTCGCGCGAAGTCGTCACCGGGTCGCAGGGCGAGTTCCACCTCGATCTCCCGGACGGCACCTACATCGC
>JAENWE010000017.1 GCA_016650185.1 Vicinamibacteria bacterium
AAGAACCCCTACTGCCTGGTCCTGCTCGACGAAATCGAAAAGGCTCACCCGGACATCTTCAACATCCTCCTCCAGGTCATGGACCACGCGACCCTCACCGACAACAACGGCCGCAAGGCGGACTTCCGGCAGGCCATTCTGATCATGACCAGCAATGCAGGCTCGCAGGAGATGAGCAACCGCGCCATCGGACTCCAGCGCGATGCCTCCAAGGACACCGCGGCCCGGGGGAAGGGAGCGATCGAGAAACTGTTCGCGCCCGAGTTCCGCAACCGCCTATCCGCCATCGTGACTTTCGGCTCCCTGCCGTTCGAGGCCATGGAGCTCATCGTGTCGAAGTTCATACTGGAACTCGAGGCGCAGCTGCGCGAGCGCAAGGTCGCAATCACCCTCGCCGAGGAGGCGCGCGCCTGGCTGGCTCGCAAGGGCTATGATCCGAAGTTCGGCGCCCGTCCGGTGGCCCGGGTCATTCAGGAATTCGTCCGCGATCCCCTCACCGATGAGATCCTCTTCGGCGCGCTGGAAGTGGGCGGGGAAGTCACGATCAAGCTCAACGCCGCGGGCGACGGCCTGGGCTTTGAGTTCAAGCCGACGATCGTGAAAGAGCCGGGCGAGAAAATCGAAGCCTGATACGGTGGCACCAATGAGCGTTCCAGCAACCCGCGCGAGGCCCTGCTGAACTTCACCAGCCTGCGGACCGATCCACCAGTGCCTGCGGGCTGCCGCGTCCTACGCTTGCGGTAGGCTTCGCCTCACCACCACAGGAGGAGATCCCCGCATGAGTCTCGTTGCCGCGTTTGCCCTCACCGTTCTGCTCGCCCCCCAGGCCAAGGCCAAGCCCACTCCGGTTCCCCCTCCGCCTCCGGGCACCATGGAGGCGAAACGGCTGGACGCCTTGAAGACAGAGGCCATCGCCGAGGTTGAGAAAAACAGGGACATGGTCCAGCAGATGGTGGATCAGATCTTCAGTTTCGGCGAACTGGGATTCCAGGAGGTCGAGACCTCCAAGTACCTCGTCACCCTGCTTCGGAAGAACGGCTTCACGGTGGAGGAAGGTGTGGCGGGCATGCCCACGGCGTGGTTTGCTCGCTGGGGCTCGGGCAAGCCGGTCATCTCCTTGGGCACCGACATCGATGGGATTCCGAAGGCCTCTCAAAAACCCGGCGTCGCCTATCCCGAACCGCTGGTGGTTGGCGCTCCGGGTCATGGGGAGGGTCACAATTCCGGCATGGCCGTGAATGTGGTGGGCGCGCTCGCGGTCAAGAGGATCATGGAACGGGAGAAGATTCCCGGCACCATCGTGATCTGGCCAGGCGTCGCCGAAGAGTTGGTCGGAAGCAAGGCGATCTACGTTCGCGACGGTTTGTTCAAGGACAATGACATCACACTCTTCTCGCACGTCTCCTCGGATCTGAAGGTGGCCTGGGGCGAGCAGTCCTCGAACGCGCTCGCTTCGGTCCGGTTCGATTTCACCGGCGCCGCCGCTCACGCCGCTGGAGCCCCCTGGCGTGGCAAGAGTGCCTTGGACGCGGTTGAGCTGATGGACGTGGGCTGGAATTTTCGCCGCGAGCACTTGAAGTACACGCAGCGCTCCCACTACGTGATTCCGGACGGCGGCGACCAGCCCAACGTAGTGCCGTCGAAAGCCAGCGTGTGGTACTACTTCCGCGAGGTTGACTACAACGCCACCAAGAATCTGTGGGACATCGGGACCCGGGTGGCTCAAGGCGCCGCCATGATGACGGACACCATGTTCACCTCCACCCTGCTGGGTTCGGCCATGGACAATCACATGAACAAGGCGGTGGCGGAGGCCATGAACGAGAACATCAAGCGCGTGGGCATGCCGGCCTGGAGCGACGATGACATCACCCTGGCCAAGGCGGTTCAGAGGGAACTCGCGGTGAAGGAAGAAGGTCTCGAAACGAAAGTGGCGGAGCTGGGTGGTCCGGTGGATGAGAAGGCGCGGGTGGGCGGAGGCTCCGATGACATCGGCGACATCCAATGGAACATGCCGTCCGTCACCCTTCGCTTTCCCGCCAACATTCCGAATCTCCCCGGGCACAGTTTCTGGAACGCCATCTCCATGGCCACACCCATCGCCCACAAGGGGGCGACCGTGGGCGCCAAGGTGATCGCGGCCACTTTGCTGGATCTGTTCGCGAAGCCACAGCTCATCACCGATGCCTGGAAGTACTTCAAGGAGGTTCAGACCAAGGATCGGAAATACATCTCGTTCCTGCGCCCCGGGGACAAGCCCGCCATCCATCTCAACAAGGAGATCCTCGAGCAGTATCGGGAAAAGATGCGGCCCTACTATTACGATTCGACGAAGTACAAGACCTACCTCGAGCAGCTTGGGATCAAGTATCCGACCGTTCGCACGCCGCCCAACGCGGCATCCCCGGAAGCGTCCAGATAGGCGATGGCATCCAACCGGCCCGATGGGGCGCCCGCGTGAGTCATCTGAAGGCGGGGTTTGAAGAGATGGAGACCGCCAAAGCCTCCCTCTTGAAGAGCATCGCGTTGCTCGATGACGCAACCCTCAACCGGAGGCCGGACCCGGCGGCGTGGTCGATTCTCCAGGTCGTGGCGCATCTGACCAAATCGGAAGCGGCCACGCTTCAGTACATCAAGAAGAAAACCCAGGATCCTGCCGCACTGCCGAAGACAGGGATCGTGACCTGGTTCCGGATTGCGGCTCTCGTGGCGGGGATTCATTCGCCGATGAAGTTCAAGGCTCCGAAAGCCACGGCGGATGTGCCCGAATCGGGTGACTTCCAGGCCGCTAGTTTGGCCTGGGCCGAGGTGCGCGAAGACTGGCGCGAATACATCGAGGCTTTCCCTGAGGTTCTCAATCACCGCGTGATCTTCCGTCACCCGTTTGTGGGCCTTCTGGGACCGGCGCAGGTGATGATCTTCCTCAACCAGCACCTCGGGAATCACGTTCGTCAGATCGGCCGCATCCGAAAGGCGCTCGACGTCCAGCATGGCTAGTGTGCCTCAAGGGATCGAAAGTCTGGCCAGGACCGACTCCGCGTCCTTGCGATGCGGGTCTTTCCGGTCCACGCTGCGCAACAAGGCCGCACCCTCCGCGATCCGCCCCTGGCCGAGAGTGGCGAGGCCGAGGAAGTAGGTTCCGCCGCCGATTCGCGGGTTGAGTTTCATGGCGTCGCGCAACGACGACTCCGCGCTCTTCCACCGACCGGCGAGAAAGAACATCTTTCCGAGATCGAGTTGAGTGGCGGGGTCGTCGCTCAAGAGTTCGGCCCGCGACGCATAGTCGTTCATGGCGGCGGTGAGGGCTTGGGAGAAAGTACCTGATGGCGGCGCGGTCAGCCCCGCGTTCAGCAGCCCCAGTGCAGAAGCCATCCGAACCGTGCGGCGCGGGTCAGTGAGGGCCGTCTCCATAGCGCCACGCACCGCCGGATCTCTCGCCCCATCGGTCAGGGAGAGCAAAGCGACGAGGCGAATGGCCGGATGACCGTCGCCGGTGGCCGATAGGAGGGCGTTGATGGCGGCCGGTTTGGCGAAGTTCCGCAGATGCCCGAGAGCGTTCGCCCGGAACAGGGCTGGGCGAGACGCGTCGCCCGCGATTCTCACAAGGCGTTCGATTCCGGCGGGCTCCCGGGCGGCGCCCAGAGAGAAGGCGATCGCGTCGTCGACCGTGGTCTTTCGGCGTCCTTGAGGGAACCAGTCGGCGAGTCGGGCCTCGGCCCAGTCCGCGTTCTTGTCCTTGTGGCACTCGTTGCACGAATTCGGGATTCCAAAGCGCTTCGTATTCTCGGGAGCGGGAACCGAG
>JAENWE010000018.1 GCA_016650185.1 Vicinamibacteria bacterium
ACCTGGAGCAGCACCTCGGGCGTGGTCATGCCGGCCTTTCTCCCTACCGCCGCCAGTCTCGCCGAGCGGGTGGGGGCAGATCCCTTCGCGGTGGCTCTCTCGATAAACGTGGGCTCATCTCTGGTCGATGTGTCCCCGCTCTCGACCATTGGGGCTCTGTGTGTCGCCACCATGACCGACCCCGAAGCTGCGCGCGACCTGTTTCGCAAGATGATGATCTGGGGCGTGTCGATGACCGTGGTCGGCGCGGCTTTGTGTCAGCTGTTCGCCGGATCCCTCGCTCGCCTGTAGCGCCTGGCTGGGCGAGAGTCTGCGGCGAGCACGCGAGGGTCCCCGCAGTTGCGTATTATCGGCCTATCCTCCGGTTCGCTCCGGACCTTTCCGCGTTCATGACGCAGTGGAGACCAAGAGCCATGCAAGGACTCATGCAGGACGTGCCGCTCAATCTTCCGACGCTCGTTCGTCATGCGGAGAGACTGCACCCGCGGAAGACGGTGACCACGAAGACCGCGGATGGAGTGAAGACCGCCACCTTCGTCGAGGTGATCGATCGGAGCCGGCGCCTCGCGACCGCGTTGCGCGAACTGGGGGTCAACGACGACGAGCGGGTGGCCACACTGTGCTGGAACCATCAGGAGCATCTGGAGGCCTACATCGCCGTTCCCTGCATGGGCGCCGTCCTCCACACTCTCAATCTCCGACTGTTCCCGGATGACATCGCCTACATCGTGCAACACGCGGACGACAAAGTCGTCATCGTGGACCGGAGCCTCTGGCCCCTGTGGGAGAAGGTGGCGCCCAAGGTGACCAGCGTCCGCCAGGTGATCGTCGTGGGCGACGTGCCCGGACCGAAGATCCCGGGAACGCATGACTATGAGGAGTTGATCGCCCGAGTCGAGCCGATGGACTACGCGCTCGATCTTCCCGAGCGGCAGGCAGCCGCCATGTGTTACACCTCCGGAACGACTGGACATCCAAAGGGTGTTGTCTATTCGCACCGCTCGAACGTCCTCCATAGTCTGGCCCTTTCCCTGGTCGACTGCTTCGCCCTGGCTGAGACGGATGTGGCAATTCTGATCGTGCCCATGTTTCACGCGAATGCCTGGGGCCTCCCCTACGCCTGCCTCATGACGGGTGCGGACATCGTCTACCCCGGCCGATTCATGGTTCCGGATGTGCTGGCCGGGCTGATCGCGGAAAGACGCGTCACCTGCGCCGGCGGCGTGCCCACCATCCTGCAGGCGATGCTGGCTTCGCTCATGAAGGTGAAGGCTCAATTGGGCGCGCTCGACCGGCTGTTGTGCGGCGGCTCGGCTCTTCCCGAGGCGCTCCAGCAGGCCTATCGAAAGGAGCTGGGCATCCACGTTCTTCACGCCTGGGGGATGACCGAGACCTCTCCCCTGGGCACACTGTGCCGCCCGACGTCGGCTCTCCGGAACGCGGGCGACGAAGACGTGTCCCGCCTGCGCGCGTCCCAAGGCCGTCCCCTTTTCGGCATCGAGATCCGGATCGTCGGCGACAGCGGTCTGGAGCTGCCCTGGGATGGCAGGAGCGTCGGCGAGCTTCAGGCCCGCGGCAACTGGGTGGCGTCTTCGTACTACAACGACGACTCCTCGCCGGAGAAATTCAAGGACGGCTGGTTGTGCACGGGCGATGTGGCCACAATCGATGCCCACGGCTACATGCGCATCGCCGATCGCACCAAGGACCTGGTGAAGTCGGGTGGCGAGTGGATCTCCAGCATCGCCATAGAGGGTCTTATCATGGCTCATCCCGACGTCGCGGAGGCCGCGGTGATCGCGGTGGCCCATCCCAAATGGGACGAGAGGCCGCTGGCTTGCGTGGTGGCGAAACCGGAGGCGAAGGGCCGCTTGACCAAGGGTCAGATCATCGAGCATCTGCGTCCCCACATCGCGAAGTGGTGGCTGCCGGACGACGTGGTGTTCGTGGATCAGATACCCAAGACGTCCGTGGGGAAGTTCGACAAGAAGGTCCTGCGAGGCCAGTTCAAGGACCACGTCCTGCCGACCGAATAGCTCCGGGTCGCCTATTCGTCCAACGGCTCGGTCGACTTTCGGCCCTGACGCTTCCCATCGACCGGACACAGCCAGAACCGCTCATTCTCACCACGGGCGGGCCAATCGGCCCGCCTGTTACTTGCGTCGGAGGAGGCCGCGGAGCCACCCCGCGACGCCGCCGGCCCGCTCTATGACCGGGCCGCCGTGCGTCGGCTCTGAGACCTCACCGCACCGGCAGCGGTCCTCCTTCGGTACCGAGGCGAGCACCTGCTCGACGTGCGCGCCGCAACCCGAGAACGTTGGCTTGCCGCACCGATGACACGTCACGCGCCTGCACATGGCAGCGAACGTACCACGTCAGACCGTTGAGATGAGTCAAATGGACTACGCCAATGTGGTATCGGATTCCCGCCCGCTTGGTAAAATCGAGTCTGGACCCGCAGTGGAGGGAAGCGCCCATGAGCACCGTTCGCGAACGTCTCAAGCCTCACCTGCTCCCTCAGTTCTGCAAGGGGTGCGGAAGGTGTATTGAGTCCTGTACCCGGCATTGCATTTCCGCGGGCACAGAGATTAACGCCGCCACCGGGCTTATCCCGGTCAACCTCGATCTCGAGCAGTGCAACGGCTGCGGCCTGTGCATCTCGGCGTGCCCCGAGCCTTATGGCCTTCGCGCGGAACCGGGGAAGGACTTCGTCCTCGAAGATCCCAAAGCCCTTTTCGGCGCGCGACGCGCGGCTTCCGAAGTCGCACCGTCCATCCCCGATGAGCTACTGCCCTTGCCCGCAGTCGAGCCGCTTGTGGTCAAGGGTAACTACGCTTCGGCGATCGGCGCCTTGATCGCGGGATGCCGCCACTTCTACGGCTATCCGATCACCCCGTCCACCGAAGGGGCCGAACTGATGGCCAAGCTCCTTCCGAAGCTGCGCGGCGTGTTCATGCAAGCGGTCTCCGAGACGGCCACGGTGAACATGATGTACGGGTGCGGCGGCGCGGGGATGAAGGCGATGACCTTCACGTCGTCCCCCGGATTCAGCCTCATGCTCGAAGGCATCTCGTACATGATTGGAGCGGAACTGCCCGGGGTGTTCGTCAACGTCATGCGCGGCGGGCCGGGGCTCGGAAACATCGCTCCCGAGCAGGCTGACATCAAGCTCGCCTGTCGCGGACTGGGTCATGGCAATACCCAGGCGGTGGTGCTGGCGCCGTCTACGCCGCAGGAAATGCTCGATCTCACCATTCTCGCCTTCGACCTCTCGTTCCGCTACCGGAATCCGGTGGTGATCCTGAGCGACGGGTATCTTGGGCAAATGACCGGCACGGTCCGGCTGCCCGGTACCGCGGTGAAACCGGGGCTGCCGAGTTGGGCGGTATCGGGCGACCGCGCGCATCGGGGAAACCTGATCTGCTCGTTCCTTTTAAGCGAGGCGGACCTCGAGGCTCACAACATTCATCTGAACTCAAAATATGCGGCGATGAAGGCCGCCGAGCAACGCGCGGATCTCTTCGAAACCGACGATGCCGAGGTTCTGCTCGTGGCCTGCAACACACCCGGCCGGATGGCCAAGGGCGCGGTGCGAGAGTTGCGTGCGCGGGGGATCAAGGCGGGACTCTTTCGTCCCATTTCGTTGTGGCCGTTCCCCATCGACGCGCTACGGCCGCTGCTTCTTAGGGCCCACCGCATCGTGGTGGTGGAGGCCTCGAACGGCCAACTGGAGGACGAGATGCGACTCGCGATCAGCCACGACTCCGTACCGCGGCCGCCCGCGATCGCCTCCGTGCGTCGTTTCGGCGGAGTTCTTCCGCAGCAAAAGGAGATCGTGGACCGCGTCCTTGAGGGCGTCGGCGCTGCCCTCGTCGAGGGGGTGAGGGTATGAGCGTGTTCTACGACCGTTTCGAGCGACACGACCACGGCACTGGGCTGAAGGGGCGCTCGACGCACTACTGCGCGGGTTGCGGTCACGGGCTCGCCCACAAGTACCTCGCGGAGGCGATTGAGGAACTCGGGGTCCAGGATCGTACCGTGGCAGTGTCTCCGGTGGGCTGCAGCGTCTTTCTCTACTATTACTTCGATGTCGGCAACACCCAGGCGGCGCACGGCCGCGCTCCCGCCGTCGCCATCGGCCACAAGACCGCAAACCCCGATTCGATCGTCATCAGCTACCAAGGAGACGGCGACCTGGCCTCCATCGGCCTGGCCGAGATCGTGAGCACGGCCCAGATGGGCATCCCGATCACGGTGGTATTCATCAACAACGCGATCTACGGAATGACCGGCGGACAGTTGGCGCCCACCACTCTCATGGGCCAGCGCACGAGCACCACCCCGGAAGGCCGGACCGCGTTCTTCGGCCCCCCCATCAGGATGGCCGAGCTGATCGCCGGTCTGGATGGACCGGTCTATGTCGAGCGGGTGGCCCTCTATGACGCCAAGCAGCGCGTCCGGGCGAAGAAGGCCATTACGAAGGCGTTGCGCCTTCAGGTGGAGAACCGAGGCTTCGCCTTCGTTGAAGTTCTCGCCGAGTGCCCGACCCACCTGGGAATGAACCCGTCCGAGGCCGAGAAATGGGTCAAGGAAGCGATGACCGCGGTCTTCCCGCTTGGGGTGAAGAAGGACGTCGAGCCCCCGACCGATCAGGTCAGGCCGGTCGGGCCGGAATTCGATCCTGTGCGCCTCGTCGAAGTGTTCGAGGGTTCCACCGAGAAGGCGCCGCGTTTCTGCGCGGCCTTCCCGACGTTATGGGGAACCGAGGACATCGCGCTGAAGTTCGCGGGCGCGGGGGGCGACGGCGCGCAGACCGCCGCGCTGCTGGTCGCCCGGGCCGGAATCAACGAGGGCTTCGACGCCACCCACATTCCGAGCTACGGTCCCGAATCGCGCGGCGGAACCTCTTACGCCGATGTCCACATCGCGCGCACCGAAGTCCTGTCGCCCGCCTCGCCGTCGCCCCACCTCCTCGTGGCGTTCAATGCGCCGAGCCTCGCCCGGTTCGGTCCGACCGTGGAGGGCGGCGGGACGATCGTCTATGACAGCTCGGTGATCGCCGACGTACCCAGCCTGCCCGCTGGGGTGACCGCCATCGGTGTTCCGATGACTCAGATCGCCTCCGCGCTCGGGCGCCTGCTTGTGAAGAATGTGGTGGCGCTCGGGGCGCTCCAGGCCGCCACCTCGATCTTCCCGGAGGAGTCGTTCCTCACCGCGATCCGGCAGGCGCTCAAGTCCAGGTGCGCCATGATTCCCCTGAACGAAGAGGCCTTTGCTCGCGGAAGGCAGGCTGTCCGAAGCCACGAAGGTTCGGTCCAGGCGAACTGAACCCGAGGGGCAGCATGACGCGCATGAGCGACATCGCCAGCCTGCGCAAGAGCTACGAACAGACTGAACTCGACGAGAGCGAGGCCCAGTCCGAACCGATGCAGCAGTTCGGCCGGTGGTTCCAACAGGCCCTTGAGGCCAAACTGCCCGAGCCGAACGCGATGACGCTCGCCACCGTGGGCGAAGACGGACGCCCCTCGACTCGCGTCGTGCTGATCAAGGGCTTCGACGCGCGCGGCATCGTCTGGTACACAAATTACGAAAGCCGAAAAGGGCGCGAACTGGCTGGTCATCCTCACGCGGCGCTTCAGTTCCACTGGGTCGAACTCGAGCGCGTGGTCCGCATCGAGGGTAAGGTGGAGAAGGTCGACGCCGAAGAGTCGGACGCCTATTTCCGCACGCGTCCGCTCGATTCGCGCATCGGCGCCTGGGCGTCGCCGCAGAGCCAGGTGATCGCGTCGCGCGCGGTGCTGGCGGCCAATGCGGCGAGGTATGGGGCGCAGTTCCTCACCACGCTCCTTGGTCAGGGCCCGCCGCGCCCGCCGCATTGGGGCGGCTACCGCATGACGCCCGATTGCTGGGAGTTCTGGCAGGGCCGCAAGTCGCGACTACACGACCGTCTGCGCTACCGCCTGGACGGCGGGCTGTGGCGGCGCGAACGCCTCGCCCCCTGAGCCGTGAGGGTTCATTTGGCTCATTGTTGACGGGAACGCGTCGTGAAAACCTAGCTGTGCATTAGTCGTCCTCACTTCGCCACGCTGGAGGCCCCCTTTGAAGACCGGCAGGATTCCGCAGCAGGTTGTTGTCTTGAGCGTCATCGCCGTCGTGGTGGTCGCTGGCTTCTTCGGGATGCGGGCCCTGTTCGTTCCCGAATCGTTCGGGAAGTATGGCCACTATCGCGCCGACTCCGTCGATGCGATCCGCAAATTGCCGATCCAGTACGGGGGCGCCAAAGCATGCGCTGAATGTCACGACGAGGTGGCCGCGACCAAATCACAGGGATTCCATCGCGGCGTCTCCTGCGAGGTCTGCCACGGCCCGGCCGCCGCCCATATCGAGGATCCGGGCACGATCAAGCCCACCGCGCCACGACAGCGGGAGTTGTGCCCCCTGTGCCACAACTACTCTCCGTCGCGGCCCACGGGCTTCCCTCAGATTCTCACCGCGCAACACAACCCGGGAAAGCCCTGTATGAGCTGCCACAAGCCTCATGACCCGGTGCCGCCCAATGCGCCCAAGGAATGCAGCGCGTGCCATCGCGGCATCTGGAGCCAGAAGCTGGTTTCGCCCCACGCCTCCTTGGAGTGTTCGACCTGCCACGAGGTACCCAAGGAACACTCCGTCGATCCTCGTGGTTTCGTGGTGAGCAAACCGACGGGAAACCAAGCCTGTGAACGGTGTCACAGCAACGCCGCTCTGGCCGCATCAGCCATCCCCCAGGTAACTTCTGAACACACGGCTCGCTATCTATGTTGGGACTGTCACTATCCGCATTTCCCGGAGGGAAAGAAATGAGCCTCGACAAAGAACAGGGCCCGGGTCCTGGAATTGTCACCACTGCAGGGCCAGCGAGTACCGTCGAAGTTGACACCGCCGCCATGGATCGCCGTCAGTTCTTCGACCTGTGCAAGAAGGCTCTGCCCGCGGGAATGGCGTTGCTGGCGGCCGGAACGCCGATCAGCGGGCTGGCCAGCGCGGAGACGGAGGCCGCCGCCGGAGCGCTGCCAGAGCCGAAGATGCCGAGCTACGCCATGGCCATTGACGTGGAGAAGTGCATCGGCTGCGGTCGCTGCGCGGCCGCCTGCAAAGCGGAAAACAAGGTTCCGCCCTCTCCCCACTACGTCCGGACCTGGGTCGAGCGGTACGTGGTGCCCAGGGAGGGAGAAGCTCTCGTGGATAGCCCCAATGCCGGGATCGACGGCTTTCCCGATCAGCCTGAGGTGGACATTCTCAAGACTTTCTTCGCCCCGAAACTCTGCAATCAGTGCGCCAATCCTCCCTGCGTTCAGGTCTGCCCGGTGGGAGCAACCTTCCAGACGCGTGATGGCGTGGTTCTGGTGGATGACGACTATTGCGTGGGATGCCGGTACTGTATTCAGGCTTGTCCCTACGGCGCCCGGTACCTTCATCCGGAAAAGCTGGTCGCGGACAAGTGCACGTTCTGTTACCACCGAATCACCCAGGGCCTGTTGCCGGCCTGCGTCGAAGTCTGTCCCACCGAGGCGCGAGTGTTTGGCGATCTGAACAGCCGAAGCAGTCCCATCCAGCGGGTCTTGAGGTTCAATCCCATCATGTCGCTCAAGGCTGAACTCAACACCCGGCCCAAGGTGTTCTACGCCAACGCGGACCAGGAGATCAGGTAGGCGCCATGGATCCCAGCCTGTTGGAACCGTCTACCGGCTACATCTACCCGAATGAGTATTTCCTTCAATGGGAGCTCCTTATCGTCCTATATCCCTACATCACGGGACTGGTGGCCGGGGCTTTCATCCTGGCCTCGCTGGAACGGGTCTTCAAGGTCAAGGCCCTCTGGCCGGTTTATCGCCTCGCCTTGCTGAGCGCCCTGGCTTTCATGATTGTGGCCCCGCTGCCATTGCTGGCCCATCTTGGCCACCCCGAGCGGTCGCTCGAAATGTTCCTCACCCCCCACACCACCTCAGCCATGGCCATGTTCGGGTTCGTCTACGCCTGGTATCTGCTCGTAGTGCTTCTTCTCGAAGTCTGGTTCGACTACCGCCGCGAGATCGTCATCTGGTCTCAGGAAAGCAAGGCTCCCTGGAGGTACGTCTACAAGGCGCTGACTCTGGGCGCCACCGACATTTCGGATGCGGCCATCAAGTTCGATGACCGGGCGGGTCGGTTGATCACCATCATCGGCATTCCCTCGGCTTTCCTGCTTCACGGGTACGTGGGATTCATTTTCGGGTCCGTGAAGGCCAACCCCTGGTGGAGTTCAGTGTTGATGCCGGTCGTATTCCTCTTCTCCGCGATCGTGTCCGGAATGGCCATCGTGATGTTGATCTATATGGTCACGTCCTGGATTCGCTGGAAGCCGATCGACATGGCGTGTTTGAACAAGCTGGGAGAGTTCCTTCTCTATGCTCTCATCGTCGATTTTTCCCTGGAGCTCCTGGATTTCATCCACCGCTTGTATGAATCGGAGGAGTCCATTCACATCCTCTCGCAATTGATCACGGATCGCCTCTTCATCAGCCTGGTCATTCTTCAGGTGCTGATGGGCGCCCTCATTCCGATCTTCGGCCTGGTCGCCGCCCGATTCGGTCGCCTCCCCGATGAGATGCGCAGAATGATCTACTTTCTGGTGGGTATCCTGATCCAGGTGGGCATTTTCAGCATGCGCTGGAACGTTGTGGTGGGCGGCCAGATGTTCTCGAAGAGCCTGCGCGGCCTGACCGTCTACAAAGTGCATCTCTTCGGTCTGGAGGGGCTCCTCTTCACGATCGGCCTCCTGCTGCTGCCCGTGGTCATCCTCTACGTGCTGGTGAAACTTCTGCCGCCCTGGATCGATGGGCAGGAAGACGGCGCCCTGGCCGCGCAACCGCACTAATCGGCGGAGCGCCCAGACCCACCGAGCCGCCCCATGCGTGTTCTGGTGACTGGAGCCACGGGGTACATCGGGGGGCGGCTCGTACCGCGTCTGGTTGACAGAGGTCATCTGGTTCGCTGTCTGTCGAGGAATCCTGACCGCCTCTTTGGGCACCCGTGGCCAGGAGTGGAGATCACTTCCGGAGATCTTCTGGATCCGGAAGCGACGGCGATGGCTCTGGACGACATCGAGGTGGCCTTTTACCTGGTGCACTCGATGGCGGCGGGCCAGGCCTTCAGGGAGCGGGACCGGCTGATGGCCCTGGGCTTCGGGCAGGCCGCGGCGAAGGCGGGGGTCCGGCGCCTCATTTACCTGGGCGGCCTTGGCGACCCGGAGAAAGTGAACAGCAAGCACCTCGTCTCCCGGCAGGAAGTGGGCCGCTGTCTCGCCGACGGCGGCGTGCCCGTGATCGAGTTCCGCGCCGCGGTGATCGTGGGGTCGGGAAGCGCCAGCTTCGAAATGATTCGTCACCTCACCGAGCGCCTCCCCGTGATGATCACGCCCACCTGGGTGAACACGCGATGCCAGCCCGTGGGCATCCGTTCGGTGTTGGAGTACCTGGTGGAGGCGTTGGACCACCCCACCGCCCACGGGATCTACGAGATCGGGGGCCTGGATGTGCTGAGCTACCGCGAGATGATGCTGCGCTACGCCCGCATCCGTGGCCTGCGCCGCTTCATCCTGACCTTTCCGGTTCCGAGACCCGAGCTCAGCAGCCGATGGGTGGACCTCGTCACACCCATCCCCTACCGCATCGCTCATCCGCTGGTCGAGAGCCTGCAGACCGAGGTGGTGGTGAGAGACAACCGTGCCTTCCGCGATTTCAGCGTGCGGCCCAGTGGATACGACGCGGCCGTGCGGCGCGCCTTGTCGCGCATGGCCCAGGATGGCGTTGAGACCACGTGGGCCTCCAGCCTCTCCAGTTTCGCCAACGACCAACCCGAGGCGGATGTGCTGGGCTCGCACGAGGGCTTGTTGCTGGACCAGCGCCGTCGCCGTGTGAAGGCCCCCCCCGCCCATCTATTCGAGGCGATCTGCGCCCTGGGCGGCGAAGAAGGATGGCCGGCGGGCAATGCCCTGTGGCAACTGCGGGGCTTGATGGATCGCCTGGCGGGGGGCGTCGGGATGCGCCGGGGTCGCCGTCATCCCAGGGACTTGCGCGTCGGCGATCCCCTGGACTTCTGGCGGGTTGAGGCGCTCGAAGCCCCGCACCTCGTCCGGCTTCGGGCCGAGATGAAGCTGCCGGGTCGGGCCTGGCTACAGTTCGAGGTGTTGCCCGATCCCGCGGGATCCCGAGTGGAACAAACTGCTTTCTTCGAACCCCGCGGCGTCCTGGGCTATCTCTACTGGTACTCCGTGCTCCCCTTCCACCGCTTCATCTTTCCGGGGCTCATTAACTCGCTGAAAACGAAGTCGGAAGCGTAGGGGTCTGCGAACCCATCGGCCCAAACAGGCCAAATGGCCTATTGATGCCGGTTAGGGGGCGGGGCTACCCTTGGGTTGCCATGGGAGACCATTCGACGCCCGGGATGCTGGGGGCCATCGGCGCGGGGCGACGGTTCGCGATCGCAGCCCGAATCGCCTTGCTCCTGGCGGGGACGCTCGGAGGCACGACGGCGGGCGCCCAGGAGAACTCGGACTGTCTGGGCTGCCACGGCGACAAGGACGTGACGGCGGAACGCAAAGGGCGGACGGTTTCGGTCTATGTCTCCGAGAGGGCCTTCTCGGGCTCGATCCACGGCGGTCTGGAGTGCGTGAACTGCCACGCTGACCTCGAGGGCAAGGAACTCCCGCACGACACCCCGCTCCAGAAGGTCGACTGCAGCGGCTGCCATGAATCGGAAGTGACGCAGCACGCAGCTTCTCTTCACGGCAAAGCGATGAAGCGCGGGGACACCCTCGCTCCCACCTGCGCCGCCTGCCACGGCATGCATGACATCCGGGCGGTGAAGGACCCCCTCTCCCCGGTCTCACCGCTTAACGTGCCGTTTACCTGCGGGAAGTGCCACCAGGAAGGCACCACCGTGACCCGGCAGCGCAAAATCCACCAGGACAACATCCTGGCGAACTACTCGGAGTCGATTCACGGCGAAGGCCTGCTCAGGAAGGGGCTGATCGTGGCCGCGAATTGCGCCTCGTGCCATACCGCCCACAACATCCTGCCCCATACCGACTCCGCCTCTTCGATCTCGCGCGGGAACATCGCGGCCACCTGCACCAAGTGCCATGCCCGGATCGAGGATGTTCACCGCAAGGTGATCAAGGGGGAGCTGTGGGAGAAGGAGGCGCACGTCCTGCCCGCCTGCGTCGACTGCCACCAGCCGCACAAGGTGCGCAAGGTTTTCTACACCCAGGGCATGGCGGACACGGACTGCATGAAGTGCCACCAGGAGAAGGGTCTCAAGGCGAAGGACGGGCGCTCGATGGCCGTCGACCCGCAGAACCTGCAGCACTCACGCCACCTGAAGGTGGCCTGTTCCCAGTGCCATTCCGGCGTCAACGTCTCTCACGTGCGCCCCTGCGAGACGATCACCACCAAGGTGGACTGCGCCTCTTGCCACGCGGAGGTGGCGCAGCAGTACGCGGCCAGTCGCCACGGGCAGCTCGTGGCCGAGGGGGACCTGAATGCCCCATCCTGCAAGGAATGCCACGGAACCCACGGGACTCTAGGGAAGCTCCAGAGTGCGTCGCCCACGTTCCCCACGAATGTGCCGAAACTTTGCGCCCGCTGTCACCGCGAGGGGGAGAAGGCGGCGGTGCGCTATCAGGGGCCCCAGCACGAGATCATCGAGGCCTATACCGAGAGCATCCACGGGAAGGGGCTGCTCAAGAGCGGCCTTACCGTGACCGCCACCTGCACGGGCTGCCACACCGCGCACGGCGTCCTGCCGCGGTCGGACCCGGCCTCGACCGTGAATCGCGCGAATGTGCCGGCCACCTGCGGCCGGTGTCACCATGGCATTCAGGAGGAGTTCGAAAGGAGCGTCCATCACGAGATGCTGGGCAAGACCGACAAGGAATTGCCGGTTTGCAACGACTGCCATTCAGCCCACACGATCCAACGAGCGGACGCCGCCGGCTTCAGGATGGACATCATGCAGAAGTGCGGGCGCTGTCATGGGGAGATCGCGAAGACCTACTTCGACACCTATCACGGCAAGGTCAGCCAGCTCGGCTACGCCAAGACCGCGAAGTGCTACGACTGCCATGGCGCGCACGACATCCAGAAGATCTCGGACCCCCGCTCGCACCTCTCGCGCGAAAACGTGGTCTCGACCTGCCAAAAGTGCCACGCCGGCGCCTCGCGACGCTTCGCCGGATACCTGAGCCATGCCACCCACCACGATCCGGAGAAGTACCCGTGGCTGTTCTGGACCTTCTGGGGCATGACCAGCCTGCTGGCCGGGACATTCGTTCTGGGTGGAGCGCATACCCTGCTCTGGCTGCCGCGGGCCTTTGAAATGCGGCGGGAGCTGAAGGCCGAGGAGGAAGCGGAGGAACGCGAGTCCGCAGCGGCGGAAGATGCCCTGGTCGAGCGGCGAAAGGCGGCCGTGGTTCCGACTCCTGCGGTTGAGGAGCC
>JAENWE010000019.1 GCA_016650185.1 Vicinamibacteria bacterium
TGGCCCAGGTCGCGCGATCCACGAACTGCGGCCGCAAGAAGGTCGGCATGGGCTCGCCGCCGAAGGTGATACCGCGCGAAGAGAACGCCTCAAGCAGGCGAAGCCACTGATCGCGCGCGGCTACCGGGTCGCGACGGACGGCGTCGTTGAAGTGCTGGGCGGCCGCGCTCTTCATCGCTGGGCGACTACTCACTGTCGATCAAGACCGGCACGGGTCTTTTGCTCATGAGGCGAAACATCAACGCGCCGGAAGCCATGACCAGAAGTGCTCCGGCGAAGAAGTGCGGCCGAGGCACAATGTCCAGCCGAAGCCAGTCCATCAAAGCCGCGAAGAGCACGCCCGAATAGACGAAACCGCCGATCTGCGAGGCCGGGGCGTACGAGTAGGCCTTGGTCAAAAGCAACTGGCCGGTGGTGGCGCTCAAGCCCAGCAGGACGATGATCAGCCAGGTGCCGGGCCGGGGCGTCACCCACACGAAGGGCAAAGCCAGGGCCGAGACGCTCGTCCCCATCATGGCGAAGTAAATCACGATGCGCACGATGGGCTCGGTCAGGGTCAGCCGCCTGATTCCGGTCTGGGCCACAGCGGAGAGCAGCCCGGCGAGGAGACCGACGAGAGCGGCCCCGGTCATGAGTCCGCTGCCCGGACGCAGGACCACGACCACTCCCAGGAAGCCGAGGATGAGAGGCGGGGCGAGGCGCAGGGGCATCGGTTCGCCGAGCCACAAGGACTCGACCACCGGAATGAACAACGGCAGCGTGTAGTTCAAGAGGACCGCGTCGGCCAACCGCATGTGGGCGATCGCGTAGAAAAAGCAGTACATGGCCGAGAGTCCGGCCGCGCCTCGGATGGCGTGTTCCTTCAGGTGGGTGGTCTTGAGGCTTGCCCGACCTCCGCGCAGAAGGATGGGCGCGAGAAAGACCAGGCCGCTGGCGTTGCGAAAAAAAACCACCATCGTGTTGGGCAGAGTCAGGGCGCACACTTGAATGCACACGCCCATGATCGCGAAGGCCAGGGCCGAAAGAATCATGGCCGCGGCGCCCCTCAGGAGGCTCTTCGAGGACGACATGAGGTTTCTCAGCCGAGCCGGGACTTCGCGAGGGCCTGCAGGCCGTCGTAGGCCGCGTATTTGTACGCGTCGCCCAGGGTCGGGATGTTGAAGACCAGGGAGATGAAGTCGTCGATGGTCCCGCCAAAATACAGAACCGCCTGTCCCACATGGATGAGTTCGGAAGCACTCTCGCCCACGATGTGCACGCCGAGAAGCTTCTTGTCGGGATTGCGGAACACCAGTTTCACCAGACCTTCGAGGTCACCCACGATCTGTCCGCGCGCGTTTCCCGAATACGAGGTGCGGCCCACCAGGCAGGGAATGCCCTTCTTGGCGGAGCTCTCTTCGGTTTCACCCACGGAGGCCACCTCGGGAATCGTGTAAATGGCCATGGGCAGGATGGCATTGACCCGGTCCTTGTAACCCAGATCGAAGGCGTGGCACATGGCGACCCTGGCCTGCTCCATCGATGTTGAGGCCAATGCGGGAATGCCAATGACATCGCCTGCCGCGTAAATGTGTCCCACCCCGGTCTGGTAATGCTCGTTGACCTTGATTTGGCCGCGGTCGGTGGCGGTGAGGCCGGCTTTGGCTAGGTTCAGATCCGCGGTTGCGCCCTGGCGCCCGGTGGCGAACAGAACCCGATCCACCCACAAGTCACCCTCGGAAAGACGGAGTAGTACGGAGGTGGGACTGGAGTCGAGGACGGTTTCCACGAGAGCGGTCTTGCGCCGAACGTCGAGGCCCAGGAAGTCCATTTGAAGGCGAAGGTGATCGCTGATCTCCGCGTCCAGGAAGGGCAACAACCGTTCGGTGGAACAGATGAGAGTGACGGCTACTCCGAGGGCCTGGAAAATGGTCGCATACTCGCAGCCGATGACCCCCGCGCCGATCACCGCGAGCGACTTCGGAATCGTGTCCATGTGGAGAATGGTGTCCGAATCGTAGAGCCGTGGATCCTGCGGCGTGTCCTTCGGCCAGACCGGCGCCGAGCCGGTGGCGATGAGAATCACCGGCGCGTTGAGCGTCTCCTCTCCATCGTCCCCTGCGACCACGATGGTGTGAGGGTCCGCAAAGGAAGCTTGACCGCGGAACAGAGTGATGTTGTGCCGGGCCAGGTTGCGGGTGACCAGGTCGCGGAGGCTTTTCGTGACCTCGACCTCGCGATGCATGAACTGGGGGACGGTGAGGTTGTCCTTGAGGGTGTAGTCGATGCCGTAGAGGCCGCGCTGGTCGAGACCGGAGAAGTAAA
>JAENWE010000020.1 GCA_016650185.1 Vicinamibacteria bacterium
CATCATGCTGCTCGGGCATTGGATCGAGATGAAGTCCGTCATGGGCGCCTCAAAGGCCCTGGAGGCGCTGGCTCAACTGATGCCTGCAGACGCCCACAAGGTCATGCCCGACGGCAGCGTGAAAGACGTGCCCCTGGGCGAGCTGAAGGTGGATGACAAGGTCCTGATCAAACCAGGCGAGAAGATCCCGGCCGACGGCCAGGTTACTGAGGGTGAAAGCTCGGTCAATGAGGCGATGCTGACCGGGGAATCCACTCCCGTCTCCAAAAAGGCGGGTGGCAAGGTCATCGGCGGCTCCATCAACGGGGAAGGCTCGCTCACTATCGAGGTCAAGGGCGCGGGCAAGGACTCGTTCCTGTCGCAGGTCATCGATCTCGTGAAACAGGCTCAGGAGAGCAAATCGAAGACTCAGGACCTGGCCAACACCGCCGCGATGTGGCTCACCATCGTTGCCCTGGGGGGTGGCGCCATCACGTTCTTCATCTGGCTGGTCGTGGTGGGTAAGGATTTCGCGTTCGCCATCGAGCGCACTGTCACCGTGATGGTCATCGCGTGTCCGCACGCCCTGGGCCTCGCCGTGCCCCTGGTGGTGGCCGTCTCCACTGCTCTCGCCGCGAGCCACGGTCTGCTCATTCGCAACCGCACCGCTTTCGAGAGTGCCCGAAAGGTTCAGGCCATCATCTTCGACAAGACCGGTACTCTCACCGAGGGCCGCTTCGGCGTCACCGACACACTGCTGCTCTCTTCGGACATCGACGAAGACACTCTGCGCACGTATGCGGCCTCCGTGGATGCGAATTCCGAACACCCCATCGCGAAGGCGATCACCTCGGCCTCGGAGAAGAAGCTCCCGGTCGAAGGCTTCAAGAGCATTCCGGGCAAGGGCGCCCTCGGCCGGGTCGACGGCAAGGACATCAAGGTGGTCAGCCCCGGCTATCTGCGCGAGCAGAACATCGACCTGGTGGACAAGCGTATTGAGCCGCTGCAGGCCGAAGGTAAGACGGTGGTGTTCGTTCTGGTTGACGGGAAGCTGCAGGGCGCGATCGCCCTGGCCGACATCGTGCGGCCCGAGGCGAAAGAGGCGATCGAGGCACTCAAGGCCTTGAACATCCGCTGCATGATGCTCACCGGCGACAACCAGGCCACGGCCAAATGGGTCTCGGACCAGGTCGGGTTGGATGAGTATTTCGCCGAGGTGCTGCCTCAGGACAAGGCCGCCAAGGTGAAAGAGGTCCAATCCCGGGGGGTGGTGGTGGCCATGACCGGGGACGGCGTGAACGACGCCCCGGCACTCGCCCAGGCCAATGTGGGCATCGCCATCGGCGCCGGGTCGGATGTGGCGGTGGAAACCGCCGACGTGATTCTGGTGCGGAGCAATCCGCTGGATGTCGTGGCCATCGTGCAGCTTTCTCGCGCCACCTACCGGAAGATGATTCAGAACCTGGTCTGGGCGACGGGCTACAACGTGGTCGCCCTTCCCCTGGCCGCCGGAGCGCTCTACGCGTGGGGCGTGCTGCTCACTCCCGCCTTGGGCGCGGTGCTGATGTCCGCGAGCACAGTGATCGTCGGCATCAACGCGCGACTGCTGAGGCTGAAGAAATGAGCCTGGAACGACTCGATCAGATCGACGCCTGCGGGCGCGGGGCCTGATCAGTTTCCGGATCGAGATTCAGCGGCGATGACTGAGATCCACGACGTCATCATTCTCGGAGCGGGCGTCTCCGGTCTGATGCTGGCCAAGTTGCTCGACGGCTCCGCCCTTCGAGTGCTTCTGCTCGAGAAGAAGAGCGAGATCCGAGCCGAACACCTTCGGGACGTTTACCAGAACGGCCCTGGAGCACGGGTTCGAGGATTACATCGTCAAGTACTTCCATACCTGGGCGTTCCACGGCCCCACGGTCAAGGCGGCCCAGACGTCCGAAAAGATCATGTGTCTGGTCGACTGCGAGCGCTGGGCTCGGTCCCTTGATTTCCAGCGCGTGAGGGTGAAAACGGGAGTCGACCTCCAGAGTGCTCGAAGAACCGAGGGTGGAATCATCTTGATGGACGGGACGGACGCCTATCAGGGAAGGCTCGTGGTCGACGCCTCGGGGCACACGCAGATCGTTCATGCTCTTCTTGGCCTGAAGATCCGTCGGAAGTCCGGCCTTTCCTACGAAGTCGAGCTGGATGGATGTGAGATCCCAGTCAATGACGAGGCCTCCTTCATCCTGGACTTCAGGGTTTCGAACAGCGGCGGCTGGATCTATGCCTTGTCGAAGGACAAGGCGCAATTCGGCTGGGCTGACTTCTGGCCCGAATCCGCGGCGGGATTGTCCGACCTCAAGGCCAGAGTCCTTGCCGCCATGACGAGGATCGGTCCCCAGCGCGATTGGTTTGGGAAGGCGCGAGTGACCTACGCCTATGGGCGATTCGGTCCCATGGGCTCCGTATCCCGCGAGGTTCACGCCAACCTCATGTCGATTGGGGACGCGGGTGGTTTCGGCACCCCCGCCACCCTCGAGGGCTTTCGCCAGGCCCTGGACAGCGCGAAGCTCGCGTACCTCACGATCATCGAGGCAAGGAGTTTCTCCAGGGCAGAGCTCGAACCCTACCTGGCCAGGTTCCATGCCCTGCATGGACGGTACTACCGCATGCACGAGATCGTGAGATTCGTCTATCTGCACTGGATGAGGAACGAGGACATCGATCGATGGCTCAAAAACTTCGCCAGGGTGGGCAAGGACGACTTCTTCCGTCTCATCAAAGGTGAGTTGACGGTCTCTCTGACGCTCAAGACTCTCGACCCGACCCTCGTAAAGAATATCGGCCTGAACGCGCTCAACCGGGTTTTGCCGGGATTCGCGCGCTTTCGAGATCGGCTCACCCCCAGTAAGAAGGAGACGACCGATGCGCTCCGTTGACAGCGTCATCATAGGAGGAGGAGTCTCCGGGATGGCCTGCGGCAGGACCTTGCATGAACGGGGCAGGGATTTCGTCCTGTTGACCAAAGAGCTGGGGGGCAGAATGCTGACCTCACAGTCCCATCTCGTCAACTATGGGGCGAGCTATGTGACGGCGGATTACGAAAACATCCTGCCTTTCATGAGCGGGGGGAAGCGGATACGAACGAGCGAGTGCTACTTTTTTTCCGACGGGCGACTGGTCAATCTCTTCAGCCTCCGGACCCTCCGCTCGTCCGTAGCACTCGTCCGGCTGCTGGTCAAGGCTCGCGACTTCCGCAAACGCCTGAAGAGGCTGCGCCGTCGGGCCCTGCATGAGCAGCAGAAGGACATCCTGGCGTCAGACCCGGTGTTGAGCGCCCTGGTCAGGACGCCGGCCCGGTTGTTCGTCGAGAAACTTGGTCTTGTGGATCTGAATGATCTTTTCTTTGCGCCGCTGTTCAACAGCACGGGTTTCATCGAATACGACAAATCGAATGCATTCCACTATCTCGACAACCTGATGCCTCTGGTGTGCCGGACCTATGTCGCCGACCATGGTCATTGCGCGGAAGAGATGGCCAGGGGCTGGAGCCACCGGATTCGGTTGGAGGGGGTTGAAGGGCTGGTCCCGGCCGATGACGGAGGCTATCTCGTCCAAACAACGGGCGGCGCCTATCACGCTCAAAACGTCGTCCTGGCCCTGCCCTACAAGGATGCGATCCAGTTCTGGCCCGTCCCTGAACCAGAGCACAATGTGCCGGTTTACGTCATCGAACTGGTCGGCGAGCGCAGACCCGTCTTTCGGGACAAGGGGATTGTGTTTTTCCGCCCCGAGGAGCACGACATCACCATCCTGTGGAGACAGATCACCGGAAGCGACATCGTCTTCAGTCGAAGATGCGACCCAGCGCTGGATCAGTACTACGAGAGTCACAGGATCGTCAGCGCCGTCTGCTGGCCAACCGCCGCAGTCCTGTCGGGTCACGACTGGGCAGCCCAGGATCTGGGCAACGGAATGTACCTGGCTTCGGACTACAACATCTGCGGTCTCGAGGATGCTTTCACCACCGGCGTCTACGCCGCGAATCGAATTATCGACGGCTCCCAGCAAGGGTTGACCCCCGGCCGGGCTGAAGAGGTAACAAAAAAGAATGGAAACGAAGAAGACGACATGCGTCAACACGGCAGGCAAGACAGCGCACACACCGGAAAAGGCCCGTCATGAAAACCAATAGGGTAAGGGTCGGGGTCAATGGATACGGAGTCATCGGCAAACGTGTCGCCGATGCCGTTCGCCTCCAGCCGGACATGCAGCTTTTGGGCGTGAGCGACATCATCAGCGACTATCGACTCAAGGCTGCCGCGGGGCTGGACATCCCCATATTCGCATCCCGGCCGGAGAAGCAGGCTGAAATGGAGGATGCAGGCATTGCTCTCGCCGGTGCGCTGAG
>JAENWE010000021.1 GCA_016650185.1 Vicinamibacteria bacterium
GATCGGGCCGCAGAAACGAGAGGCCCGCCGAAGCGGCGCGTCCCTGACCGGGCAGGCCCGCCTGATCGGGCCGCAGAAACGAGAGGCCCGCCGAAGCGGCGCGTCCCTGACTGGGCAGGCCCGCCTGATCGGGCCGCAGAAACGAGAGGCCCGCCGAAGCGGGCCTGGTCCCACTGTATCAACTGGCTTTACTTCTCGTACAGCGCCGCGATGAGGGCGCCGCGGGCGGTGGCGGTCACCGGGTCGGCGGCAACGCGGACCTCGGAGATGTCGACTGGGAACGGCTTCGACTTCATGGAGCGTTCGAAGAGTTCCTTGAAACCGCGCGGCTTGGCCGTGCCTCCAGCGATGACGATGGGCAGGGGACGATGAACGCGAGGAAGCTTGTCGGTCTTGGCCACTGCTTTCCGAATCGAATCGACCAGAGTCTCGACGAGATCTTCATAGTAGATGTGAAGCGCCTTTTCCAGCTTGTCCGCGGGCGGCTTGGTCAGGTCGAGCTTTTCCTCCTTGATGGTCTTGACCCGGGTAGCGGGTTCGTCGACCACGGATCCCACAGAGTTGTCGATGTAGTCGCCACCCTTGGAGATGCCGAAGAGCAGTGACGGAATCGACAAGTATCCGAGGGCGACATTGCACATGCCGCCACCGCACGAAATGCCAATTCCGGTGAAGTTCTGATCCTCCAACTCGGAGAAGATCACGGCCAGGCCTTCATTGATGGCCACCGCCCGGTATCCGAGAGTCTCGAAGAATCGGCGCAGGCTGGCTTCGTGGTACACCAGTTCCGCCTCTCGACCTTCCGTCGCGGCCGGCACCGAGAACGAGAGCACCTCGCCTTGGGTCTTGGCTTTCGGGATCAGTCCGCGCATGATCGACTCGAGTACCACCGTCCCCATCCGCTCTTTGGGGTTCAAGAGGCCATCGGCCATCGGCCTTCGGGTCTCGACGTTGAACATGTTGGCGAAGCGCTCAGTGGCGCCGCCAAAGATCACCAACTCGTCGCCATCACGGAAGTAGGGGATCTCGTTCTGGCCGAGGATGGTTTCGGTGAAACGGGAGAACGGCACGGGAATGAAGGCGTTCAGTTGCATCGAGGTCTCGGTGCCCTTGGTCCGCCGCCGGGCCGCCACGATCTTGGACGTGCCCACATCGACGCCCAGGGGCATGCCCCGCGAGGTATCCTCAGCGGCGGAGGCCTCCGACCCTTCCTGCACCTTCCACAAATGATCTTTTCGCTCTTCCATGAGATTCAATTGACTCCGGGTCCTGCTGCGGCAGGTGCTGTGGTTAATGAGCTGTTAGGGCTCTTCGTTGCTGGGGCTGAGGCCCGACTTTGTTCTTCGAACCAGAGATCGAAACGTCGCGCCAGAGAAAGCCGCAGATCATCGGTCGAACGGCCCGATGTCAACGCGTCTCTCTCCAGTTCCGCTTCCGCTTTCAAGACGCCCGGCCACGGCTCGCCGATCGCCTTCGCGAGGTCATCATCATAGCCGAAGCCAAACAGCCGGACACTCGCGGGCTCCACATCATAGGCGTTGGGCAGACCGAAGGTCTTGAACGGAAAGTTCTTGGCCCAATCGACGTGGTGGCCGATCTTTCTTGTCTTTGGATTCACGCTCACAATCCCGTGACCCACGCAGAGCCTCGGATCCAGGTTGTACCGGCGGACCAGATGATCGGTGAGGAGTCTCCCCGACTGCAACTGGGCCTCGGTCAGGGGCAGCGGACCCTCGGGGGCGAAACGGGACTCAAATGAAACGCCGAAAAAAGCGTGATTGAGATTCATGTAGACCTTGCCCTCGTTCGACCACACCGAGTGTCCGGCGTGGTTGGCCCGGGAGTCGTCGTTCAAGATCTGATAGACGCGTCCGAAGCGGTCAATCAGGTAGTGATAGAACTCATGCCGCTTGATGTAGGCCACCAGGTTCTTCGAATTTCGAAGCAGCGACGCGTTGTTCTCGGGCTCGAGGGAGAGGATGTCGCTCTCCGTGGTGTGAAAGACGATACCGACGGGCTCGATCAGGGGTGCGAGAACCGCCCCGGTGGCTTCATCAATCGGGACGAAGCTTCGTCTCGTGCCCTTGACTCGGTGACTCGTGTCGATCCGAAGGCCGTTGCTGTAGAGCTCGTAGTCCCGGCCTTTCTCCACAAGCCAGATCGAATTGGGGCGCTCGGTCACGACCGTCGGGGTCTCCTTCGAAGGCGGGCGAACCGGAGCAGCCTTCGGAATGCCATTCGCCCGAGTCTTCACCGCCGCGGTGTCCCGGCTGAGGGTCGCGGCCATGCGGATGGTGCCGTAGGACGCGCCGAGGAGCAGGCCTCCCCCGGCCAGAACGATGGCTATCTGCAGGGTCGCGATCTTCCCCCGCGCCGCCTTCCGGACCGTGGCCGCGTTGTCTCCCGCGATCAGGGTCAGCCCGCGCCATCCCAGATATCGGTAGACGAGAGGGCGCGCCAGGCGCGGCACGCCGGGAATCCGGCTCTCCAGTTCTCGAACGGATCGAGTGCAGTTCCGCAAGAACCTCAACCGTTCGACCGGATTTTTGATCTGCCCGGTGAGACCCTCGATGGTCCGGGCGAACTCCGGCGATAACTCGCGAGGGTCTTCGCACACAAGTCCCTTCTCCTGGGCACGTTTTCGCGACTCGGAGGCAAGGTCCACGGGGTCTGAAAGTATAGGCCCGACCGGAGGCAGCCCTCAGCCGCCCTCCCTCATTGCGCTTGGCGGTTTCCTCAATAAGATCACATGGTCATGCTCGCCAGCACTCTTCAACCCATCGGGGCCGTGCCCATGACCGACTTGGATCGACTGTTCGACGAGGAGGCCTCGATGTGGCGGAAGGACTTGAGCTGGAGCTTCGAGTTCACCCGAAAGCGTCTTGAATCCGCCCTGCTGGAGAAGGTTCTCACCGGTTTCGCTCTGACCGACGAACTGGGCGCTTGCGCCTACGCCACTTACGCGGTCAACGATGAGCAGGGCCTCGTCGGTTCCTTCTTCGCCACGGAACGGGTCAGGGGTCGGGGCGTCGAGGCGGACCTGGTCACCCGGGTGTTGAACCGCATGGTGGCCCGGAATCTGCGCGCGATCGACTGCCAGACCCTCTTCTCCTCCGACCCCGGTCTCACCGCCCCGTTCATAGCGCGAGGGTTTGAATCCGCCAGCCGAATCTATATGTCCTTGGACCGGTCCGCCTGGGCCGAGGCGAGGGGAGCGACGCCGCCAATCATGCGTTCGAAGCCCATCCACCGTACTGATGTTCCGTCGGTGACGCGCCTCGTCTACCAGGCGCATCAGGAGAGGCGCGCGCTCGACGCCTCGTCAAGCTTCGACACTGAAGACTCCTGCGAGAAGATCTTGAGACAGGTCGTGCTCGACCATGTTTGCGGACCTTTCGATTCTCTGGGATCACGCCGGATAGAGGTGGGTGGCGAGGCGGTGGCGGCGTGCCTCCTCACCTGGCCTCTGCCCGAGGTCGCCCACCTGAGCGAAGTCGCGACCGCCCCGTCGCACCGGCGCAGGGGCCTGGCCCGACAGTGCGTGGCGGAGTCCCTGGCCAGCGCCTTTGAGCGCACAGGAGCACGGTCGGCAACCCTGTCGGTGACCGCGTCCAATCGAGCGGCCCTGGCTCTTTATGAATCCTTCGGATTCAAGCCTCTGGTCCGATATGAATCGCATGTTCTACGAGGGCCGCAGCCTTGATGGCCCTCGTGCTCGCCGCCGGACTGACGGTGGTCTCCTCGTCGACGGTATCGACTTCCGAACCTTCGTGGATCTGCGCCTACGTGGCCGAACGGTTGCCGAGCACGCTCCTGCTCCTGGGCGACGACACCGTCTCGGGAGAGGAAACCCGGGCCGCGCGCGCTCGCCTTTCTCTTTCCGAGGCCATTCTGACCCGCGCTTCCAACCTGGCTCTGGCGCGGTCCCTGGGCGCCACTCGACTCGTGGTCGTCCGCTGCGCCGACCAGGGCGAGATCGCCACGATAAAAGCCCAGGCCTTCGATGCGGTCCGGCCGGTGGCTGGCGCCCTGATCGAAGTGTCACGGCCTCTCGCCGACCTGGCGACGGCCATCGACGAGATCGCTCGACGTCTCAGTCCGGATGCGCCGCCCTTCGAGGGTCTGGCGTTCCCCGCCCCCTCCGTCAAATCGCTGCTCGTTGCGGGCCCGGCTCTGAAACTCTCCGCGGCAAGTGAACGGTCTCGCGAATTGACTGTCGCTCTGGGCGTGGATCCGACCTCGATCGGGCTGCGGCTTTCCACGGTGGGCGCGCTCATTACCGCTCGCGACTTCGAAGCCGCCATCCGATTGGCTCACCTTCCCGCTCGCCCCGGCACTCCGGCCGCGTTGGTTCGGGCTCTGCGCTTTCAAGCGAGCGCCGCGCAGCTTGAGGCGGGGCGCTACGCCGAGGCGCGAGACACTCTCGAGACCCTTCGCCGCGCGCGCGAAACCGCGGCCGTCCTCAATAATCTCGGAGTTGCCGGCTTCCGTCTCCGCGAAGCGTCGGCGTCGGACCTTTTTGAGCGGGCGAACTCCTTGCTCGATCACCGGCAGGGTGACATCTCGTTCAACCGGACGCTTGCTCTACTATTCGAGGGCAAGGCGGATCGAGCCCTGGCTCGACTCGATCAGGCGCTCCAGAACCCGACTGACGCCCGCACCAGGCTACTCCGGGTGTGGGCGCTCAGGCTCTTGAATCGGGAACCCGAGCGGGCCGAAGAATGGGAGCGCCTTTTGAACCTCGCCCCCTCCTTCTTCCGCCTCGGGAAGCCTGACCTCGCCCGACGCCTCGAGCGAATCTTCTTCTCAGAGCGAACGCCCTAGAAATCCGCGAACTCTCTACTTCTCCTTCATGTCCCAGACGCCGTCCCAGTCTGGGGCGGGCGGGTGCGCGCTGAAGTAGTCACATCGGTCGCGGTACATTCGGGCCACGCCGTCGAACGGGTTCAGGGCGAGAGCGCCCTCGAACCGGCGGCGCGCCCCCTCCCAGTCCCGGCGACGGTATCCGCGCTGGCCCTCGGCGAACAACTCAATGATGGTGGGGTTTCGGGCTGCGCTTCGCTCCCCGAAGTGGTCGAGAATCTCGAAGACGCCCACGGGCTGGCTCTTGCCCTTGACCCGCATCTTGTCGACCTCGCGCATGGCGTAAGAGCCCTTTAACTCGCTCACCGTGAATTCGCTCACCAGGAGTTCGGTGCCGTAGGCCTTGTTGGCGCTCTCGAGCCTGGACGCCAGATTGACTCCGTCTCCAATGACCGTGTAGTCCATGCGCTTGAGCGACCCAATGTTGCCGGAAAGGACGTCGTCGGTGTTGACGCCGATGCCCATGCGCACGGCCTCCTGACCGTCGGTCATCCGTTTGGCGTTGAATTCTCGCAATGACCGCAGCATCTCGACTGCGGTCTGAACCGCGTGGTCGGCGTCCTCAGGCCCCCGAAAGGGCGCGCCGAACACGGCCATGATCGCGTCGCCAATGTACTTGTCGAGGATGCCGCCCTTCTCCAGGATGATATCGACCATGATGGTGAAGTACTCGTTCAGCATCTTCACCGTCTCCTGGGCGCCGATCCGTTCGGAGATGGAGGTGAAGCCGCGGATGTCGGTGAAGAGGAGGGTCGCGCGCTGCACCTTCCCGCCCAAAGCCGCCTCGCCCTCTTCGAGCAGCTTGTCGGCGACTTCCTTCGTCATGTAGCGCGCCATCGTGCTCTTGAGCCGTTTCTCCTTGGTGATGTCCTCCATCATCAGGATGCAGCCCTGCTGTCCGTCCTTGCCCTCGGGCAGCGGCACCACCGACAGGTTCATCGAGGCGCTTCCTCCTGCCTCGCCGTCATCGGAGAGGTTCAGGCTGGCCTCCATCGCCACTTCAGCACGGCCGGAAAGCCGCACCGACTCGACCGAGGCGGCGATCCAGGCGTTGGGACCACGGAAGAACTCGCTCACGTTATGGCCCGAAACTTCCGACGCTTTTCTCTTCACCATCCCGAGCGCCGCCCGGTTGGCCTTCACGATTTCCCCCATGGCGTTCACGGTAATGACCCCGTTCGTCATGCTTTCGAGAATGCTCTCGTTGTAGTTCTTGACCCGGGTGACTTCGTCGAAGAGCGTGGCGTTTTCCATGGCGATGGAGGCCTGAGCCGAGAATGCGCGCAGCCGCTTCTCGTCGATGGCGGTGAACGCCCCGCCCTTCTTGTTGAGCACCTGGGTCACCGCGATGGTCTCGCCCCTTCGGTTCACCACCGGCATGGTCAAGATGTTCACCGTCCGGTAGCCCGTCTTCTTGTCGACCGCCTGATTGAACCGGGGGTCGGCATAAGCGTCGGGGATATTGACGGTGGCGCCAGTGGTGAAGACGGCGCCCGCGATCCCCAAGTGATCGGGAAACCGAATCTCGCTGAGGTTCTCGCCCTGCCCCACCGGGGCCCATAACTGCCGGGCTCTCGAGTCGTGCATGAACAAGGTGGCGCGATCGGCTTCAAGAATGGTCGCGACCGTCTCCATGATCTTGAGCAGGAGCGGCTGGAGCTGCAACTCCGTGCTCATGGCCGCGGTGACCTCAAGCAACTGAACTTCCTCGGCCCGGGCCCGCCGGATCTCCTGGTGGAGGAGGGCGTTGACGAAAGCGGCCGCCGCCTGAGAATTAAGAGTTTCGAGGAGGGTCAAGTCCTCAGCCGCGAAATCGCCGGAACGCTTGTTGAGCACCTGGGCGACCCCGACGGTTTGCACGCCATCGTCGTTCTTGTGCTTTATAGGGACGCACAGGATATTGCGGGTCTTGAACCCCGTCCTCCGGTCAACGTCGGGGTTGAAGCGCGGATCCTGGTAGGCGTCGCCAATATGGACCGGATCGCCGCTCCTGAAAACGGCGCCGGCTATCCCGGCGCCCGCGGGGATGCGGATCTCGGTGGTCAGACCGAGCGCGACCTTGGTGTACAGCTCGTCGGTATCCTTGTCGTATAGGAAGACCGTGCATCGTTCGGCCTCGAGAAACTCGGAGATCAGTTCGACCATTCGGGGCAGGAGGACATCGAGAGAGAGCGAGTCGGCCAGTCGGCGCGATACGGTCAGAAGCGCCGAGGTCTTGCGCAGCATCTCCGCGAGTTTGGAGGTAAAGGCGTCACGATCGGAGCTCGATAGCTTGAGCAGGATCCGCCGGATATCGTCCTGGCGCAGATTCCGATCAACGAGCTGGTTGATGACGTCGATCTCTTCGGGCCTCAGCGCGTCGTCGCGACCCCGGTCGACCGTAGTTTCCGCCTCGGCCATACTCCCAGTCTCCATGATTCAGTCTGCCTGTGGGAAGGGCGGAGTGTAGCACCAGGATCCACGCTTGGAGCAGGTGATCTTTCCATCGGCCTGGGGGGGCCACGGGCCGAAGCCAAGAGGTCGGCCCGAGGGTCAGAAGGAAAGCCGGCCACGCTTCGGTAAGAAGGGTGTGCCAGGCGGGAATCCCGCCCCGCCGCCCATTGGTAAGATCCTCGGGGCGAGACGGACGTCCGCCTCCCTCGCGCCAGAAAAACAAGCATGCGACGCGCCATTGTCTGTTCCCTCTTCATGGGCCTCACGCTCTCGAGCGCCCCCGCGACAGCGGTTGACGAGTGGAAAGAGCTTTATCTCGACGCACGCGACAAGGACCTCAAAAACGGCCATTTCGAGGACGCGGTCAAGCACCTGACCCAGGCCATAGCGCTCAGGCCCGCCTCCAGCCTTGGGGAGCGCACGTACTCCCTCGAGTTCTTCGACTACCTGCCGAACTATCAGCTCGGCCGCGCCTACCTGGGACTGGGACGGAGAGCGGACGCCATCGCCAGTTTCCGGGCCGAGGAGCGCCAGAATTTCATTCAACGGATCGCCTCGGACTACCAGAATCTGAAGCGGCTGATGAAGGAGGCCGACGACAAGGAGAACCAGGAGGCGGTTCGGCGGCTGAGACGAGATTTCGACAAGCTGATTGCCGACGCCGCCGACCTCGACAACCGGGACCGGATCGAGGAAGCGATCGTGAAGTTGGGGGAAGCCGGGGCTCGGGCCCGAAACCTCGATGCGGCGGCTCAGGCCAGGGTCACGTCCATGCTGGAAGGACTTCGCCAGAAGCAAACGGCCAGGGAGACCGAGGCGCGCCTCGAACGAGAGCGGGAGGCCCTCCGCCGTGACTTGGGCGAAGCACGGACGCTCCTGAATTCGGGTCGGCCCCGTGACGCCCTGGTGAAATTCGACGCCATCCTGAAGGGAGACCCGGGGAACAAGGAGGCCACTGACGGACGACGGGACGCCCAGGAGCGCATCAGGGCGACCACGACGCGCGAACTGAGAGTCAAGGATCTCGAGGAGGGGCGTCGGCTGTTTGAGTCGGGAGCCATCGACGAGGCCATCCCGCTCCTGACCGAGGCGGCTACCGACCCGTCTTTCACCGAGGCGCTGTTGCTCCTGCGCAGGGCCCAGGACCTGAGCGCGCAAAGGAAGCGGCAACGGGAGAGCGAGCGACGGATTGGTGAGATCCGCCGGGATATTCTCGGATTGATCGACGCCAACCGCTTCTCCGAAGCCAGCACCAGGCTCAACCTGCTCCTCGGTCTCTTGCCGGGCGATCCGACAGCGACGAAACAGCTCGCTGACATTGACGAGCGCAACGCGCGGAACATCCTGAATGTACTTCTCGGCGACCGCGAACTCCCAGCCCTGACCTTCGTCGCGCCCAAGCTCGCTCGGACCGAGACCAAGGAGGACACCATCACGGTGTCGGGCGTGGCCACGGACGACCGGGGACTTGCGGAGCTCACGTTCAGGTCCGGGGCCCGAGTGGTCTACTCCGAGGATCTGACCGAGTCGGACGAGGAACGAGCGCACAGCTTCGACGTTCCCGTGCCCCTGACCCAGGGGCTCAACCGCGTCGTCATCTCGGTAAGGGACCGCAAGGGCCGGCGGTTCGAGACGTACTTCGAGGTGGATCGGAAGCCCACTCTCGTGGAACACCCCTACTTCTACCCGATGGTGGCGGCGTGCGCGTTCTTTCTGGTGGGGGCGGGCGCCTCCGTGTACTCCGTCCGCAGGCGGCGCGCCCTGCGAAACCGATTCAATCCATACATCGCGGGAGCGCCGGTCCTTTCGAACGCGATGTTCTTCGGCCGGAAAAAACTCCTGAGCCGGGTTCTGAACATGATCCACGCCAACTCGCTGATGATCACGGGCGATCGGCGCATCGGAAAGACATCGTTCATGCACCATCTCAAGATGGCTCTTTCCGGCGACGACGGAACCGAATTCAAGTTCTTCCCCGTCTCCGTGGACCTTCAAGGTGTGCCCGAGAACACCTTCTTCCACACCATGATGTCGGAGATTGTGGACGCGGTCGATCTGGCCCCCGAAACCCTGACCGAACTGCGCTACCGGTCGGAAAGCGATGACTACGACGATCGCGACTTCTCCCGCGACCTGCAGCGGGTCATCACGGACCTCAAGGGGCGCACCGAGAAGAAGGTCAAACTGGCTCTGCTCATCGATGAGGTGGATGAGCTGAACGAATACTCCGAACGGGTCAACCAGCGCCTGCGCAGCGTTTTCATGAAAACATTCTCCGAAAACCTGGTGGCGGTGATGAGCGGGGTCGGGATTCGCCGCAGCTGGAAGAGCGAAGGATCGCCGTGGTACAACTTCTTCGATGAATTTGAGTTGAGCGGATTTTCCAGGGACGAGGCCGAAGAATTGATCCGAACTCCCGTGCAAGGCGTCTTCCGATTCGAAGACGAGGCGGTGGAGCGGATCCTCAACGCCAGCGACCTCAAGCCCTACATCATCCAGAAGTTCTGCATCCACGCGGTCAACCACATGATCGAGGATGAGCGCTCCACCATCGCGGTCCGTGACGTGGTGGCGGTCGAAGCGCTCGTCCTGTCCGACGAATCGGTGGCTCCCCGCATCTCCACGCCGGCGTCAGACCAGCCCGTCCTCTAGCCAGGAAACAAAAAAGCACTCATGCGCAATCCCTTCATCGCCGGCAGCTGGGTCCGAGGCGACAACTTCTTCGGCCGCAGCGGTCTTCTTCGCGACATCCTCGACGGATCGCGCGACTCCCTTTGGGTGATCGGCGCCCGCCGCATGGGCAAGACCAGCCTCTTGAAGGAGGTGGAGGCGCGTACCCAGGCGAGCAAGGAGACGCCCTACCTGGCTCTTTACTGGGACCTTCAGGGCAGTGCCGACGCGCGCGGCCTCGCCGATGGCCTCATCGCGAGTATTGAGGACAACGAGCACTTCCGGCGCGCCGCCGATATCGACATCGACGCCATCGAGGACTTGAGCGTCACCGACATGCTCCAGGCGGTGATCCGCCGCGCCGTGCGATCGGGCTGGAAGACCCTGGTCCTGATGGACGAAGGCGAGGAGTTGCTCACGGTGGCCCGAAACGATGTGCCCACCTTGGGCCGCCTGCGTCGCGTCCTGCAAAAAGGCCCCGAGGTCCGTTCGGTCATTACCGCCACCCGGCGGCTCGCCCGTCTCGATGAAGCCGCCGCCCTGGTCACCTCGCCGTTCCTCCACGGTTTCCTGCCGCCCATCTATCTCACCCCCCTCGATCTCGAGGAGACGAGCGCGCTCCTGGCCCGCGGCGGCTTCAGCGAAGCCGCGGTCAGCGCCATCGCCGAGAAGACCGGGAGTCAGCCTTTTCTGGTTCAACTGATCGCTTCTCGACTGTTTGAGAACAAAGACCTCGAGGGTACGCTCGATGTGGTGGCGAACGACGACATGGTGTCGAACTTCTTCTCGGTGGACCATCAGACCCTGGAGCCCATCGAACGAAGAATTCTCGAGGAGGTGGCGAGAGAGCGTTCGCTCGCCCCCGCGGACATCGGCAGCGCTCTGTCGACGCCCAGCGATACCCTGGGGCCCCACCTCCTGGGCCTCGCCCAGATGGGCTACTTGAAGCAGGCGGGCGGGAAATATTCCATCGGCAACTGGTTCTTCGAGACCTGGCTTCGACGGCAGTCTCTGAACCGCGGAGCCGCGGCCGAAAGCCAGGCGCTGAGGCGCTTCTGAGGGAACATGGTCACCGGATCGAATCGGGTTTTCAAGCACGCCGACCGCGAGTTCCACATTCAGGTGGAGGACCTCCCCACCGGCGACACCGTCGAGGTGCGCGTGTACGACAAGGGCGCCGTCCTGTTCGTGAAACGCGTTCCCTACGCGGAGGCCATCGCCGGCGCGGCCTCGCGGGAGGATGCGATCCGAACCTTCATGGAGAAAACGATTCAGACCGTGAGCGCCGCCATCGCGAAGGGCAAGATCGCCTAACCCCGCTCCCGGGCTTTCACCACGGGCACTAGTCCGGGCTAGACCTCGCGGAGGAGGTGGCCCATCTTTCGCTTCTTGGTCTCGAGGTAGCGGCGAGAGATGTCTGTAGGCGGAATCTCGATGGACACTCGCTCGGTGATCTCAAGGCCGTAGCCTTCGAGGCCCACGAACTTCCGGGGATTGTTGGTCATCATCTTGAGCTTGGCCACCCCCAGCTCGGCCAGAATCTGGGCCCCAATCCCGTAGTCTCTCTGGTCGGCCTTGAATCCGAGCGCCTCATTCGCCTCCACCGTATCCTGGCCTTGATCCTGGAGCTGGTACGCACGGATCTTGTGCACGAGCCCAATGCCCCTTCCTTCCTGCCGGAGGTAGAGGAGCACGCCCGCGCCCTCTTTCACGATCCGGTCGAGGGCCACATCCAACTGCTCACCGCAATCGCACCGGCGCGATCCGAAAATGTCGCCGGTGAGGCACTGGGAATGGACCCGAACCAGAACCGGTTCACCCTTTCGGACATCGCCGTGGACAAGCGCCACATGCTGCTCACCGTCCACCAGGCTCTCGAAGGCATGGATCCGGAAGGCGCCGGCCCTGGTGGGCAGGTTGGCTTCGGCGATCTTCCGAACCAGACGCTCATTGTTCATCCGGTACTGAATCAAATCCCGGATGGTGATCATGCGGATGTCGTGTTCCGCGCAGAAGATCTCGAGCTGGGGCACTCGCGCCATCGTCCCATCCGAGGCCATGACCTCGCAGATCACCCCCGCTGGTTTGAGGCCGGCCAGACGCGCCAGATCGACCGCGGCTTCGGTTTGGCCGGCTCGGACCAGAACGCCGCCCGCGCGGGCGCGGAGGGGAAACACATGGCCGGGACGCGCGAGATCCTCGGCTCGGGTGGTCGGGTCAACCGCGGCCAAAATGGTGGTCGCTCGATCGGACGCGGAGATCCCCGTGGTCGTCCCCTTCTTCGCTTCGATGGGCACGCAGAAGGCGGTGCCGAACTTCGCCGAGTTCTCGGTGTCTTGAACCATCAGGGGGATGCGGAGTTCGTCCAGCCTCTCGCCGGTGAGGGGCAGGCAGATCAGGCCCCGCCCGTGCGTGGCCATGAAGTTGATGGTTTCGGAGGTGACCTTCTCCGCGGCGATGGTGAGATCGCCCTCGTTCTCACGATCTTCATCGTCCACCACCACGACCATTCGGCCGGCGCGGATATCGTCGATGGCGTGACGGATAGAGGCGAAAGCCACGGGTTATGTTTCCTGTTCTTGAGCCAGGGCCGCTTCGAACCAAAGTGGCCGGAGAAGGATGCTACTTCGAGACGAGCTTCTCCACGTACTTGGCGATCATGTCCACTTCCACGTTGACCAGATCATGAAGGCGGAGCCGGCCCAAGGTGGTCACCGCGAGGGTGTGAGGAATCAGCGCCACACGCACCAGGGTCCCGGTCACGTGGGCGCAGGTCAGCGATACGCCATCGACGGCGATCGAGCCCTTTTCGATGCAATACCGGGCGAGATCCCCAGGCATCTCGAAAGTGATTTCACGGGTGGAGCCCGCTTCGCGAATGGCCTCGACGGTGGCCACCCCATCCACATGGCCTTGAACGAAGTGACCGTCCAGACGCGAGGAGACACGCAGGGGACGTTCCAGGTTGACCTTTCCCCCGGGACGCAGGCGTTCGTCGAAGCGGGTGCGGGCCACGGTTTCGGGAGCCAAGTCGAATCGCATGAGCTCGCCGATCACTGCGGTGGCGGTGAGACAGCACCCATTGACGGCCACGGACCCGCCGACGGGAAGATCCACCGACGTTTTCGCGGCCCGAAGAGCCAATCGCTGCACCTCGCCTTCCGGCTCGCAGGCCACCACCTCACCGATCTCTTCGACGATTCCCGTGAACATGAAACCTCTTACCCTGGCTGGCGCGTCCGCGCGGACCTGCTCTGGACCCGCTCATAGACCTCGACCTCCAGGTCCGCCGAGGCCTTCAGTCCGTAGCGCACAGTGGCGGAGTCCTCGCGGCGCGCACGGGTCATCGCCACCGCCTCGTTCACGCGGACCGGGTTGTCGCCTCCCACCGCCGCGCGACTACCGCGGCCTCCCAGGATCAAGGGAGCCCGAAAAATCACTATCTCGTCAAAGAGCCTGTCCCTCACGAACGACCCCATCACTTCGGACCCGCCTTCGACCATCAGGGAGAGGATCCCCCGGGCAAACAGGGCGCGGAGGGCGGCGGGAATGGACACTCGGCCTTGCTTGCCCCGAACGGGGATGACGGTGACGCCTTGGGCCTCCAGATCCAGGCGCCGGCCCGCCGGCCCGCGCACGCAGATCAGGATGAGCGGGCTGCGCCTTGCGGAACGCACGAGCCGGGAACGGACAGGCATGCGCAGACCCGAGTCCAGAACCACCCTGGTGTAGGGCCTCAGGGTACGCGGCTCCGGCATTAGCCCAGGGTCGTCCTTGATGGCGGTCTCGATGCCCACGACAATGGCATCGAAGAGCCGCCGCAGGGTGCGGGCCGCCGCTCTCTGCGTTTTCGAAGTGATCCATCGAGAGTCGCCGGAGACGGTCGCGATTCGGCCGTCGAGGGTCATGCCGGTCTTGAGGCTCACGAAGGGACGGCGAAGTCGCATCGCGCTATTGAAATGCTGGGTAAGCCTCCGAGCCTCCGGGAGGCACGGACCCTCGACCACACGGACGCCCGCCGATCGAAGGAGCCTCAGACCGGCCCCCTGGACCAGAGGGTTGAGATCGCGCACCCCGAACACCACCCGCCGGACGCCCGCGGCAATAAGCCTGGGGGCGCAAGGCGGTGTGCGCTTCCTGGCATTAGGGGCGCAAGGCTCCAAGGTGACGTAGGCGGTGGAGCCACGCGCCTTCCTTCCCGCGGCTTCGAGGGCGAGCGCCTCCGCATGGGGGGATCCGGCACGGGCATGGAACCCCTCCCCCACGACCACTCCGTTTCGAACCAGAACGCAGCCTACCAAGGGGTTCGGGTTCGTTTCTCCCAGAGCGCGCTCCGCCTGCCGGATGGCGCGACGCATGAAGAGCTCATCAGCCGCCTTCGTCAATCGAGCAGACTCTCAGCAAAGGAACGTGCGTCAAAGGGCGCCAGGTCGGACAAGCCTTCGCCCAACCCCACGAATCGAATCGGCACCTTCATCGCGGCCACGATGGCCACAGCGATACCACCCTTGGCCGTCCCGTCCAGCTTGGTCAGGACCAGACCGGTCAGGGGAATCGCCCGCGCGAACTCCTGAGCCTGGGACAGACCGTTCGAGCCCGTGGTGGCGTCGAGAACCAGAAGCGTTTCATGGGGGGCGCCTTCAGCCTCGCGGGCGGCGATCCGGCCCATCTTCGAAAGTTCCGCCATGAGATGCGATTTGTTCTGCAGGCGACCGGCGGTGTCCACCAAGACCTTCCGGGTACCTGCGGCGCGCGCCTTGCGCAAGCCGTCCGTCACCACCGAGGCTGGGTCCTGACCTTCGCGCGACTCATGGAATGCAGCGCCGGCGCGGTCCGCCCAGGTCCTGAGCTGACCGACCGCGGCGGCCCGAAAGGTGTCGGCGGCCACGATCAGCGCGGTCTCGCCTTCGGCGCGGAACCGCGCCGCCAGTTTGCCGATGGTGGTGGTCTTGCCTGCGCCGTTCACCCCCACCACGAAAATGACGTGGGGGTTTCCCTGGGGCGCCGGTGGGGATGCGATGTCCAGAAGGCTCCGAATCTTCTCCTTGAGCGTCTCCCGAACGAGGCCCGGGTCGGAACCGCTCGCAAGATCTTTTCGCAGAGCCACCATGATGGCGGACGCCGACGCCGGACCAAAATCCGCGGCAATGAGGGCATCCTCGAGGGACTGCAGGGTGGACGCGTCGAGCTTGGCCAGGCCCCGGACCAGATCGCCGACATCGGAGTTGAGGATCGCGCGAGTGCGCGACAGACCCTGCTTGAATTGTTCGAGAAGCCCCATGGCCCTCAGTCTATTTCCTGCGCCGGAATCAGGCCCCCTGGAGACATCGCGAGATTTTGGTGAGGTGACCCCCTCGAATTGTCTAGCGCGGAAACCCCCTCAGCTTCTCGGCGGCCTGCAGGCCCGACGACCCGGTCGGATCCTTCTTGACCACCTGCTCGAATGCCGCCCGCGCGTCCTGGAAGCGGCCGACGCGGAGGTAGGCCTCCCCAAGCGAGAGTTGGACCACGGTGTTGCCCTCGGTCTCTTTCAGCCCGGCCTCAAGTCGGACGATGGCGTTCTCCGGTTGGCCTGTGATGATAAGGACATCGGCCATGCTCACATAGGGCGCAGCCAGTGACTTGTTCCTGTTCTGGGCAGCCTGGAACCAGGTCATCGCCTCCGCGTATTCCCTCTCCTCGAAAAAAGCCTGGCCGAGGTTCCAGGCCGTGAGTTCGGGGGTCGGGCACTGAGGATCGGCAAAAGCGCGGGCGAGTTCAGCCTTGCCGTCGGTTCTCTTGCCCAGTCGCAACAAAGCGATGCCAAGGTCGTTTCGGGCGTCGACGTAGTCAGGATTCAACTCCAGTGATTTCTGAGCGGCTTCCGCCGCCTTCTTCAGATTACCGTTACGGCAGCCGGAGTCCGCGGGCTTGCAGCGGTCAGCCAACTGCGAGTAGGCAACCCCGAGGCCTTTCAGGTAGAAGGCGTTCGTGGGATCCTTCTTGAGGGCCTGTTGAATCTCGACGAGGGCTCGATCCGGAAAGCCATCGCGAATCATGCGCACACCGGCGCCAAAGCGGATCTCTGCATCCGGATCCTGAGCCTGGACCGGTGATGTGAGGATGAGAAGTACGACTGATCCGGCTACTTTTCTCAGCATGAAGGCTCCTGTGGAGATGGATGCGACAGACGCGGAGAGGCCCCTGGCGACCGAACGGATCTTCAGGAGACGCTCTTCAGCGGAGGCCCGTCACGACGGGCCGCGAGCGCGGCCACTCGAGCCTTGGCGCTGGTGAGTTCTCCTGAGGCCACGGCACGAGCCATGGCGTCCACGCATTGTGGATCGAACTTCTTGCCGGAGAGAAACTGCAGCCGGGCCACCGAGGCCTCGAAAGTCATGGCCTTCGAATAGGGGCGGTCCGTGGTCATGGCATCGAAGGCATCGGCGACGCTCACCATTCGCCCCAGGAGAGGAATCTCATCTCCTTTGAGCCCATCCGGGTAACCACTGCCGTCGACATTCTCGTGGTGCATGAGGCCCGGCCCGGCCAGGGCCTTGAGCTTTGGCACGGCCTCGAGAATCTGCGCGCCCTTGGTGGGATGCTGCTTCATGATCTCGTACTCATCGTCGGTCAGCGCCGAGGGCTTGCGGAGAATCCGATCCTCGATTCCGATCTTGCCGACATCGTGTATGAGTCCGGCCAGATGGACGTTCTCAATTTCGGTCTCCGACATGCCGAGTTCCCTGGCCACGAGAGTGGAGTAGTAGGCCACTCTCTCCGAATGGCCGCGGGTGTAGGGATCCTTGGCGTCGATGGCGTTCGCCAGCATTCGGATGGTGCCGATGAACAATTCACGGTTCGTTTGGGCGGCCTCGAGGATTTCCGCCACCGCACGCTCGATGCGCTCGCCCATGATGTTGAAGGTGTCGGCGAGCACCCCCACCTCATTGCGCGCGGTCACGCGCACCCGGGTCTTGAAGTCGCCGCGCGCGAGCTGGAGCGCCGCATCGCGCAGGGTCCGGATCGGGCGGGTGAGTTCGCCGGAGAGCCAAAAGCCGAGGCTGAGGGCGAAGAGGCTCACCAGGCCCACCACCAGGGCGGAATTGCGCCGCATGGCGTTGGCCCCTGCGTAGGCCTTCTCCTCGTCGATCTGGGCGATCACGCCCCAGCCGGAGTCATCCGCGACGCGCACGAACGTGGCCAGCATGTTCCTGACCCCGCCCGCGTTGTCCTTGATGGTGAAGGGCATGGACGCGGCGGCGCGCCCGCCTGCCGACACGAACTCCCTCACGATGTCAATATCGTTGAGATCCGTTCCGGTGGACGCGAACTTAGGATCGGAATGGGCGACCAGTCGCCCTTCCGCGCTGACCACGTAGACATCCAGCAGGCCGCCCTCGCCCGACTGCCGAGTGAGGCGGACAATGGGCTCGAGGGTGGTGATCGCGATAACCACCGCCTGGGCCGGGCCGTGGGCGGTCAGCACCGGCTCGGCCGAAATCACCACCGGCTCCGCGATCGTGGTGGACCACTGGGGGGCCGTGGTCGTGCTTTCCCCTTTGAGGCCCGCCGCAAATGCTCGCTGGATCCCCTGGTTCAACGCGGCCTCCGGCAGCGCCAGGCCGGAACGAGCGCCGAAACCTCTCCGGTCGACCACATTCACCGAGACGAGAGAGCTCGCGTCGCCCGGGAAAGCCTCGAGAGTTCGGGTGGCCCCCAGGCTGTCTATCCGTTTCCGGTAATCGGCGGGAGCATCGATGGCGAGGCTCGTGGCCAGAGTGTGGACGATCGTGGTCGTGGTCGCGCGGAACTGGGCGACCGATTCGGAGAGATGACGAACTTTGGCGATTTGGAGAGAACGCTGGTCGAGCTCGAGATCGGCGCGGGCCTGGTTGACGAGGTAGCGCGACGTGAGCACCAGGGGCAGGAACGCGGTCAGGAAGAGGAGACCAAGAAGGGCTGAGAGGATGGAACCGCGCGACTTACCGCTCTCAATCCGCTGGAGCGCTTCGATCGGCTCGGTGCTGGGCATTAGTTCAGACAAACGGGCGGCCGCCGGGCCCCGAGGCTATGTCCCCAGATTCGAGACGTTCACCGTACTGGTGGCGGGGGCGGCGGTGGATCGTCCGCCCAAGACCTCATGCACGATGACCTTGTTCTCCTTGCCCTTGAGCGAGAATTCACCCATCGGGCGCAGGTTGAACTGACCCTCGACCGCGGCGAAGGTATTCGGACCGATCACAATGAGGCCGGGTTTCGCCACCGAGCTCTCGAGACGGGAGGCCGTGTTCACCGCGTCGCCGAGCACAGTGTATTCGCGCTTGTTGACCGAGCCGATTTCGCCGGCGACCGCCTTCCCGGAATTGATGCCGATCCGGATCTGCAGGGGGGGGCTGCCCTTTCGGTCGGCGTTGAATTCGGCCAGCCGGTCTCTCATCTCGATGGCCGTCTTCACCGCGCGGGCCGCGTGATCGGGCATGTCGAGAGGGGCGCCGAAGACGGCCATGATGGCGTCGCCGATGTACTTGTCCAGGGTGCCTTCAAACAAGAAGATCGCGTCCGTCATGCGCGAGAGGTAGTCGTTCAGAATCAGGGCGATCGCCGAGGGGGTCAGCCTCTCGGAGAGACTGGTGAAACCGACGATGTCCGCAAAGAGAACCGTGACCTCCCGGACCTCCGGCTCGCCGAGTTCGAACCCCTTGGAATCGTGGGTCGCGAGAATCCGGCTCGCCACCTGAGGCGACAGGAAACGGCCCAGGCGCTCACGCTTCTTCTCTTCCATCGCGATCTTCTCGTTGAGACGCGACCGTTCGATGGCCACCGCGGCGAAGTTGGCCAGGGCGGAGAGCAGGTCCAGGTCGTTCTCTTTGAACGCGTTGGTGAGGGCCGAGGTGTCCAGATGGATGATCCCGATGACTTCTTCCCGGTTCCAAAGGGGCGCCACCATGGCGCTGCGGATCTGGTTGATGCGGATCGAGTCCCCGGAATTGAAGCGCGAGTCGGCCAGAGCATCGGAGGTGAGAATGGCGACCCGGTCCGAGAGAACTCTCTGGGCAATGGTCTTGGAGATCGTGATCTTGCCCCGATCATGCGACTTGTTCCGGTATTTCGTGACCTTGGCGGTCAGGCTGCTCGCGTCTTTCTCTTCGCCCGCGAGCATGAGAAAGCCACGCTCGGCCGGGATCGACTCGAACACGATGTCCATGACCTGTTGGAGGACTTCTTCCACCGGTCGTGAGGCCACGAGAGTTTCCGCCACCCGGGTCAAGACCTTGAGGATCTTGTTCGCGCGTTCGATCTCGGACACAGCTCCCGGCGCCTGGCCGGGCTTGCTGGGTTTCGACTCGACGGCGAGGAGTTTGGACAGGTCGCCCACGCTGCGGACGATGGTGCCGGAGGCCTCCAAGGGCTCGTCATCGAAGGCAACCTTCGCCTCGGCGGTCCGGCCAAACACGATCTCCAGACTGCCGAGCATGACCTTGTCGCCATCACGGAGGGGGGCCTGAGTCACCAGGGCGCCGTTCACCTTGGTCCCGTTCTTGGAGCCAAGATCCATGATCTGGACGCCGCCCGGATCCGCGATCAGCTTTGCGTGCTGCCTGGAAATACCGAAGTCCTTCAGGACCACCTGGCAGTCGGGAGCCCGGCCGAGAATCAACTCGCCGGACGAAAATTCGCGGGTCTTCGGTCCGGTCTCATCAGCGTACTTGATGAAGTAGGCGGGCAACTTCTAGGCTCCTCTCCAGTGGACGACGTACGACTCTTAGTGTACTTCCCTTTTTAGTCTGCGCAACATGAGCGCCTCGACGGCATCTCGGGCCGCGACGCCCTGCACCAGAACTCCCCGAACCTCTCTGGCAATAGGGGTTTCCACCTGCAGGCGCTCGCCCAGCAGGCAGGCGGCAGAGGAGGTCCGGAATCCCTCCACAGTCCCGAGACTCTGCAGGACCAGGGCGGGGTCGTTCCCTTCCGCCACGAGCCGGCCGAACTGGAAGTTGCGCGACTGATTCGAACTGCAGGTCAGGACCAGATCGCCCAGCCCGGCGAGGCCGGCCACTGTCTCCGCCCGCCCCCCAGACGCCACCACCAGACGTGAGATCTCGGCGAGGCCGCGGGTGATCAGGGCGGCCCGCGTGTTCTCTCCGCACTTGAGGCCCGCCACCATGCCCGCGGCGATCGCGATGACGTTCTTCAAGGATCCGGCCATCTCTGCCCCCGGCACATCATCGGTCTCATAGACCCGGAGCCGCGGCCCGGAAAAAGCGCTCTGGACGGCTTGGGCAAAAGCGGCGTCGACGGACGCCGCCACCAGGGCAGTGGGCTGGGCCGCAATCAGTTCCCGGGCGAAGGAGGGACCAGTGAGAGCGCAGTAGGGCGATGACGGCGCCGCGGCCGCGGCGATCTGCGAGTGCAGACGAAGAGTGCGTGGATCGATGCCCTTGGCCCCGCAGACCAGAGGGAGGCCCGGCCGCTTCGTTGCCACCATCAGAAGCGTTTCTTGAATGGCCATGGAAGGCGTGGCCAGGACCGCGAATTCAGCGCCCTCAAGACATGAATCGATGTCGGTGGAGGCCAGCAGGCCGGGCTCGAAATCCACTCCGGGGAGGACACCGTGGTTCGAGCCCAACGGAATCTCCGCCGCTTTCTTCTCGCTACGGGTCCAGATCGAAGCCTCTCTGGCCAGGCGCTTGAGATGCACGGCCAGAGCGGTACCGAAGGCCCCACCGCCGAGAACCGCCACCTTCATCGCCTGGCTCCGAGCCGGGGCTCCGCGCCCCGCCACAATCGTCGGATGTTGGCGTGATGCTTCGCGATCACCATTCCTGCGGCCAAGAGTGCGGTCAAGGTCACCGTGTCGCCGGCCCCCAGGAGGTAGGCCGCAACGGGAAGTCCCAGACTCGCCACCATCGAGGCCAGGGATACGAACCTGAAGGCGGCGAGGGCCAAAAGGAAGAGTCCTATCGAGATGGCGAGAGCGGCTGGGGCCAGAGGAATGAAGAGGCCGGCGCCGGTGGCCACTCCTTTTCCTCCGCGGAATCCAAGCCAGACTGGGAAAAGATGACCGATCACGGCGACGAGTCCGGCCAGGCAGACCTCGGCGTCCGAAGTGGAGATGAGCCGGGCCAGTACCACCGTCACCGCTCCTTTCGAACCATCGAGGATGAGAGCGGCCACTCCCGGAAACGCCCCCGCCGACCGCATGACATTCGTGGCGCCCACATTACCGCTGCCGACCGTTCGCACGTCCTTCACTCCGAACAGACGAGCGACCAGGA